>NZ_JBMPPH010000006.1:0-142629 GCF_049340285.1 Undibacterium sp. SXout20W
TGGGTGAGATGTGTGTAGTTCATTATGCAATTTCGACTGGCCGGTCAAAAAGGCACAAATGCTATCGCATCTTGCCCTCATTAACCGGTACCGTTCATAAATTGCACTTCATCCTAGAATTCGCCTTTTATTTTTATTTTTATTTTTATTTTTATTTACCAGATTCGATGGGAACATTCCCATCAATACATTGCTTCTTCAGCACATCGCTTGCACGGCTTTCCCCTTCCTTTTAACGGGGAAAAAGTCTCTTCAATCATTGATCAGGCAGGCCACGGCGCATTCTCCTGCGGATAAACCAGAAAACAACAGTGGTGTTTTGCAGTGTAAATTACCGCTTTTATTGACAGAATAAACACCTATACTTTGGATGTTTTTCTAACAACCGATGGATTATCATTATGCAAAATATTCCCAAAATTGCGGCACTGATCGCTATTCTTATATTGTTGTTTATCATTAGCCCGTTTGCCACTATTCCAGCGGGTGAACGCGGCGTTCTCACGACGTTCGGAAAGCCGTCTGAAGAAGTGTATAGCGAAGGAATTCATTTTATTTGGCCAATTGCACAAAAAATGCACAAAGTCAGTGTTGCGATTCAAAAAGGTGAAGGCGACGGCGATGCCGCTTCCAAAGACTTGCAAACTGTTCACACTAAAATCGCCATCAATTACCACGTGCGCCCCGATGCAGTCGTCTCCGTTTATCGCGATTTGGGAAATGAACCTGGCGAAAGAATTATTATTCCTAGCGTTCAAGAAGCGGTAAAAGCAGTTACCGCAAGGTTTACGGCAGAAGAACTCATCTCACGCCGGTCTCAGGTTCGCGATGAAATTGTGATGGCGTTGAAAGAACGCATGGCGAGACACGGTCTGATCGTCGATGAATTTTCTATCGTTAATTTTAATTTCAGTAAAACTTTCAACGAGGCGATCGAAGCAAAAACCACCGCGGATCAATTAAAAATGAAGGCAGAACGAGACCTCCAACGGATTGAAGTAGAGGCAAAACAAAAGGTTTCACGTGCACGCGCAGAAGCTGAAGCTCTTGCACTGCAACGTCAGCAAGTCACGCCTGAATTATTACGTTTGAGAGAAACTGAAAATCAAGCCAGAGCAATTGAAAAGTGGGATGGTCATTTACCTACCACGACCGGCGGCGCAATTCCGTTTATCAACGTCAATGGTAAAGGTAGTACGACTGAAAACAGTCATTAGAAGCTGAAAGGGCTATTTTCTTAGAGTAGTCGGGCGGTTGCAATCGGCGTCTTCAATATGACAGCACCGTTTGCGTCCGACCGACAAAATACGAACATTTTCGCCCTAAGAACCAGGGGATTCCTGCGAAGTCTACGCCTACAAAATCATGCCACACCGCCAGCACCAACTTACATTGCAAAGCGCTGACGCTGATTAAATATCACCAAATTAAATAGCCGCCTGTATTATGTCTTGCGGCTGAAAATCGGTACTTTCTATTGGGCGCAATGCGACCATACTAAATCCTTTGCTTGCGCTAATAAGGTGACCTGGTTGAATAGTTTCGGGGCCATTCTTTGTTTTGATTTTCAACGCACGATCAACTTCAAATTTTACGCCGCGCGGGACAAGTAATTGTGTTGAATTTTGATAGGTTCCCTTGATCGCACGAATCATTTCTATTTTTTTTTCTGGTCTTCCGTTGAAGTGCTTAATTGCACCCCTGGCTGCACATCAATCACAATGGCTTCTGCATACTGACTTAACACGCGTAATTCGATATAAACCTGTCCTGTTTGTGGACGCAAAATGCGTTGAATTACCCCTAGCTGCGGTTGATGCCAATCCGTCTGTTCCAACATATATGCAGCCAAGTCACCAATATTCATCACTGACGTATGACGACTTTCTAACGTTGACAAGCAAATCAATTTATCATCTTGATGACGTAAGAACCAGGCACTACCGGCACTTGTTTCAGCGTCGTCTGAAAACACAGCTGAATGTCTCGCTAGCAAATCGGACATCCGTTGCCCCACGCCCTTCCATCCACCGCCAGTTCCAATATGATGCAGTAAAGAGAAAACGTCGTTAAAGCCAATAAAAATCCGCAGGTCTGGCACTTCTTTTTTCTGGTCAATAAAGATCGACTGGCGACTCGGATAATCTCGATAACATTGGTATTGCAATTGCGCGATGGCGAGGCGTTCATCTGGGCTAAACAAACTAAGATGTTTAGATAACGGTGCTGAAGTCTCATACTGCCGCGACCGTAATACCTGTGCCAGATCAGACGTTAAGGCAACTTGTAATTGATCCCACTGTAAGCACAATGGTTCGATCTCATTGGCTCCCTTAATTTGCGTAAAACGCATAGGTAAAATATCAGCACAATACACCAATGAAGTATGGGCATTCTTGGGCAGATTGGCGCTCTGATGCAATGCAATTTTTAATTCGCCCAAACCGATTGAGCGCTGCAACCACATTTGCCATTGCACTGGCCAATAACTAAGTTGTAAGCGTTCGACGATTTGCAACGAAAGATAGACGTCAATTGATCGCGTGGTTGCTGTTGGCGTGTCCGAACGGTATTGCTGCTCAAGGGGTTTTAGAACAATATTCATACGCTCGGATGCCGCCAGAATATGAATCAGCGTATTGGCCATATTCCAGGATTTAGCCGTCAATTCCTGGTAACGCAATCCTTTTATTGTTTGTTTTAATTTCAAAAATTCGAACAAACGAAAGATCGCCAAATCTAAGTTCGGAAGTGAACGTGCATAACGAAAACGTGAGCATTGTTGAAAATATTGGATCAACAAACCATGCGAATTGATCAATTCTGTACAGATCGTAATCATGCATTCAAGTAGCTGTGCGCGCTTGTCACTATCAGGAACACCGCCGTCCTTAGAAAATCGTGTTACCAACACCACTGCAAGCGGATAGAACAATCCCGTCAGACGATGGTTGTACTCTTCTCGTCTGGCAACACTCGCTTTACTCCGGTTGAGCTGTTTGAGGTTTTTAAGTAGCAATGACAAAAACTCGGCATCGTCCGCATCTGTCGCGCGTTTTTTTGTAATTGATACAGCGTATTAAGAACCGGTAAGGTTGTCGATTTGATGAGTGGAAGTGAGAAAGCAAAGGGAATGCGTTTCTCAGGATAATTCAAACCTAACCAGTTATGCAGCCATTGCGGGATAAAAGCCATAGATCATTGATGCAGTCAGAAATATGATCAATTATAGCAATTTAATCAATAAAATACCTTTTTTACAATCATATGAAGACCGCCAGCAACGATACTAGCAATTCAGTTACTCCTCAGTTACCCCCGTCACAGTGTGAGCATGAATTGATCATGAATTGAGGAAGCATTGAGCTTGCGCGCATCGCATCGCATCGCATCTTAAAGCGTACCTATCGTAATGAAAAATAAAAAAACCTCATCCGTTATCAAGTAATAGGATGAGGTCATTTTATATTGCCTTAGGTTCAAACTTGGTATGAGCCATCTTGCAAAAAATTCAGCTAACCGGATGATCATCCGGTTAGCTCGTCGGATTGTTAGTTGCGGATCAAATGATCAAATGCACCTAATGCTGCTTTTGCACCTTCGCCTACCGCAATCACAATTTGTTTGTACGGCACTGTAGTCACGTCGCCAGCAGCGAATACGCCCGGTAATGAAGTCTGGCCGCGGGCATCAACAATTATTTCTCCGTGACGGGATAACTCTAAAGTACCTTTCAACCATTCGGTATTTGGAACCAGGCCAATTTGCACAAATACGCCTTCTAACTCAATATGCTTGAGTGCTTCCGTCGAACGCTCTTTATAACTGATTCCGTTAACCTTTTTGCCATCACCGTGAATTTCCGTGGTTTGTGCATGGGTGATCACGGAGACGTTTGGCAAGCTGTGCAGCTTTTTCTGCAACACGGCATCTGCCCGCAACTCGGCTGCGAATTCGATCAAGGTAACGTGACCGACGATACCGGCAAGATCAATCGCCGCCTCTACACCAGAGTTACCGCCACCAATCACAGCAACGCGTTTGCCTTTAAACAAAGGACCATCGCAGTGTGGGCAATAGGCGACGCCATGATTACGGTACTCTGTTTCACCAGGCACATTGACTTCGCGCCAGCGTGCACCCGTTGCCAAAATCACCGTCTTCGCTTTCAAGGTCGCACCACTTGCAAGACCAATTTCTGTCATGCCGTCTTTTTGCGTGAGCTTGTCTGCACGCTGCAAATTAGTGATATCAACCTCGTACGCTTTAACGTGCTGTTCGAGAGCAACCGCAAATTTCGGTCCTTCCGTTTCTGTCACTGATACAAAATTCTCGATCGACATCGTATCTAAAACTTGCCCGCCAAAACGCTCCGCAACGATGCCCGTACGAATACCTTTGCGCGCTGCATAAATTGCTGCCGCCGCACCTGCCGGACCACCACCGACAATCAGCACATCGTAAGGGGCTTTTGCGTCTAATTTTTCTGCCGCACGTTGAACGGAACCGGTATCAAGTTTGGCCAGAATTTCTTCGACCGACATGCGTCCCTGACCAAACACTTGACCGTTCAGATAAATCGTCGGCACCGCCATGATTTGACGTTGCTCGACTTCTGCCTGGAACAAAGCCCCATCAATCGTCACCGATTTAATACGTGGATTGAGCACCGCCATCAAATTTAACGACTGCACGACTTCAGGACAGTTTTGGCAAGACAACGAGATATAGGTTTCAAAATGAAAATCACCATCCAGATTTTTGATCTGCGCGATCACGTCGGCATCGACTTTCGGCGGATGTCCACCAGCCTGCAATAATGCCAATACGAGCGATGTGAATTCATGGCCCATCGGGATACCCGCAAAGCTGACGGATATATCGTGACCAGGAGAAGTGATCGCAAACGAAGGCTTACGGATCGCGGGATCATTATTTTCGGACAAAGAAATCTTATCCGACAATTCGGCGATTTCATGAAGCAAACTTTGCATCTCTTTTGCCTTGTCACTGTCATCAAAAGACGCAACCAATTGGATAGGGCGGGTCAATCGTTCGAGATAAGCTTTGAGCTGGGTTTTGAGTGTATTGTCTAGCATGATATTTCTTTCCTATTTTCAGCTTGGTGTATTTAGGACTGATGCAGAATGGTCCCAACCGGGCAAGACGACGAAGGTGATGGATACGACGGCGAAGTGCCAAAAAATGCGGGGCAATTTTGCATCAGCCCACACTCTGATCAACGAGATCAGAGTGTGGTGTACAGCGAAGAATCTTCAATAATTCTGCGCAGTATTACGAATCAGATTACCTGGCAATTGCAGGTCAATCATGACGACTTAGATCTTGCCAACCAGATCCAAGGATGGTGTCAATGTTTCTGCACCTGGTGTCCATTTTGCTGGGCAAACTTCACCTGGATGGCTAGCAACGTATTGCGCTGCCTGTACTTTACGCAGCAATTCTTTTGCATCACGGCCGATACCGTTGTCATGCACTTCCAATACTTTGATTTCGCCAGCTGGGTTCACAACGAATGTACCGCGCAGTGCCAGGCCTTCTTCTTCGATCAGCACTTCAAAATTGCGGGAAATCGCCAATGTTGGATCAGCAATCATTGGGTAAGTGATTTTGCCGATAGTGTCTGACGTGTCATGCCATGCTTTGTGGGTGAAATGTGTGTCAGTAGAAACTGAGTAGATTTCAACGCCTAGTTTTTGAAATTCAGCGTAGTGGTCAGCCAGATCACCTAATTCTGTTGGGCAAACGAAAGTAAAGTCTGCTGGGTAGAATACGAAAACAGACCATTTGCCGTTCAGATCTTCATTCGTTACTGGTACAAATTTACCATTGTGGTAAGCAGTTGCTTTGAATGGTTTTACGATTGTATTAATCAATGACATGGTAATTTCCTTAGTGGTTGAAACGTGTCTTATTTACTTACTTGCTTATTGCTTGCTTATTGCTTGCTTATTGCTTGCTGATTGCTTGCTTAGTTACGTCATGTGCTACGTGATGAAGTATCTATGATAGTGCGTTTTTACATATATGAAAAACTAATTAATTTTATCGACTCAATTAATTTTAACTATCACATCAAGTATACCGTAAATTTCCTTCTTCCATATGTCATGCCCCTTCTATGATCAAGGATTAGTAATAACTTTGAATAATCACCTCGAAAAAGCAATTTTTTTGCATTGCAATACAGGAAAAACGTGATTTATCTTTGCGCAACGTTATAATTCCCGACCACTTCAATTCAAAGGTCACCTACTGTGTCTGATCGACTTGCCGTTCTCACTCAATACCTATTGCCTAAGCAGGCACTCACTGCGTTGGCCGGCAAAGCAGCTAATGCGGCATGGGGCAAAGTAACGACCAATTTCATTCGCTGGTTTGTTGCTAAATACCAGGTCAATATGAATGAAGCAAACAATCCAGACATCACCAGTTACGCGACCTTTAATGATTTTTTTACGCGCCCTTTAAAACATGGCGCACGTCCCTTAGCCAATAGTGATCTGATCTGCCCGGTGGACGGCGCTATCAGCCAATTCGGACCGATTGCACAAGGACAGATTTTTCAGGCAAAGGGACATGAATTCTCAACCACCGCGCTCATTGGCGGCGACAGCAAGGCTGCCGCTGAATATGCAAACGGGAGTTTCGCGAACATCTATCTTAGCCCGCGCGACTACCACCGGATTCACATGCCTTGCGATGGCAAGCTGACGCGCATGGTCTATGTGCCTGGTGATTTATTTTCAGTGAATCCAACGACGGCACGGGGGGTGCCAAATTTGTTTGCCCGAAATGAGCGTGTCGTGTGTTTCTTTGAATCAGCCGCAGGTAATTTTGTGATGACATTAGTGGGTGCAACCATCGTCGGTAGCATGGCCACTGTATGGCATGGGATTATTAATCCACCACGTCCAGGTAAAGTCCGCTCATGGGATTATCAGGATCAAAATATCGTCCTCAAAAAAGGCGAAGAAATGGGGCGTTTCATGCTTGGCTCCACCGTCGTCTTACTGTTCCCACAAGCGGATATACGTTTCAACGCATCCTGGAAACCTGCCAGCGGCGTCAAGCTCGGTGAGTCAATGGCTGACTTCGCGTAACCACACACTTAGCTGCCCACTTAATTGCGCACGTAACTGCAACTTCAGCTCCCACGTTGTCATCCCCTGGAAGGGCGATGGCCGACCATCCAAACACTGTCTGCCCTCTTAGTAGGGCGTACTGACTCCTGCATACTGTCGCTCTGACAAAGTCCTGCAAACCACGCCGTTTCAACACAAATCTGACAACGCATAAAGTCACGTAAATGACTAAATTCCTTGCAAAAGTCTTTTTTTTCGTTAATAATTAAATGCGAATTATTCTCATTTAATGTAAGTATATTTAATTTAATTTGATTAAATTCGATTTAATTGGATTTTTATTTTACCCACTAACGAAAGACAGCAATGAATACTCATGAGCAACATGAAGTCATACAAATCGCCATCGACCAGGTCGCCGTGCGCGATCGCAACACGATGCAACCTGTCCTGCGACACAAAAGTAAGGACCTCATGCAAAATCGCAGAGAGCTTGAAATAGATCATGAAGGCCGAATTTATCGTTTGCGGGTCACTCAATTAAATAAACTGATCCTAACCGCCTGAATTGAATACCGTCAGCCAGCTAAGCAGTGAATTGCCAGTCAGCCAAGCCACCCATGACTCAAGGGAGAACGATTGTGCAACACATTTTATATCGCAGTATTCCAACTGACAGCTTCACTGATCGACCAACGGAAGCTCCATCTAAAACGCAACAGCACGCAGAGTTATTACTTTCCGCTGCCTTGCACCTGATGTCCCATTACAGCGTCAAATCGGTTTTACCAGAAGGAAGTACGGCCTGCCTTAAGCTTGCATCGGTCATCGAGAGACACTTAAAAGCCTTAAGTGAAATGCCGGAAATGACACCCGTTCTCCTTGCCACATGTCAACAATTGCATGAACAGTGGGCGGGATTTATTGATGAACAGTTAATTCTACAGCAGAAGAAAAGCCGCTATTCATTTGGCTTATTCGGTTCTGATACGGTGCTAAAAAGCTAGATGTCTTTACAGATGACAGATGAAATTTGGCAGGTCGGAGGATACATCGGGCGACCTGCCAATGGATTGCGTGTAACTGAATTACGAGGGGATCGTATCTTTAAACGATGGGCGCTCTGCCAATTTAGCTGCAAGTTTTGCCAGATTAGGATAATCAGTTCTCCAGTCAATTTCAGGAAAACGGAAACTTAACCACTCGACGGCGCAGACCACACTGATATCGGCCAGCGTCATATGATTGCCTGAACAAAATGGCGTTTCAGCCAAGCCAGTCGACATAGCTTTGAGTCCAGCATTGACCTTTGCCATTTGACGCGCAATCCACTCGTCGCTCTGCTGTTGCGCCGGACGCAAGGTTTTTTCAAGACGAACCAATATAGCTGCATCGAGCACACCGTCCGCCAGCGCTTCCCAGCATTTCACCTCAGCGCGCTCACGGCCCAAGGCCGGAATCAGTTTGCCGACCGGGGTTAACGTGTCCAAATACTCAACGATCACACGCGAATCGAACATCGCACCACCATCTTCCATTAGTAGGCACGGAACTTTGCCCAAAGGATTAGATTCTTGAATTGTCGTGTCGCTGGCCCAGACATTTTCCAATAAAAACGCGTAGTCAAGTTTCTTTTCCGCCATTACAACACGGACTTTTCTAACGTAGGGACTGGTGGTGGAGCCGATGAGTTTCATAGTTTTTACAAGAATAATAGTGACTTGATTATAGCATTCTGAATATCAAAAGCTGCTTTCACCAAGGCAAGACGGATTGCACATGTGCCACAAATTTCCGCAAACCAACCTGGTAAAGCCTGCTTTAAGTGCCTATGAAATGGTAAAATCGCGGTTTAGCCGCAAAAACAAACCAAAGCAAGTAAAGACAGTCAAAAAACTTAGCTTAATTTAAAACCTTGAATTAGTTAGAAAATAACCGACGAGTGTTGTTTTTTGCGCAAGCCTTTCCATCTTACATTACCACATCGAGCAATCATGTCCTTATCCGCCCTCTCCGCCCTTTCCCCTCTTGATGGCCGTTACGCGAGCAAAGTTGATGCCTTGCGTAAAACTTTATCCGAAGCTGGCTTTATGCATCACCGCGTGAAAGTCGAAATTTCCTGGTTACAAGCTTTATCGGAAGCTGGCTTTGATGAAATCAAACCATTTTCCGCAGCCGCAAATACCTTGCTCAATAAAATGGTTGCCGATTTTTCTGAGGTTGATGCACAGCGTATTAAAGATATTGAAGCGGTGACTAACCATGATGTGAAAGCCGTTGAATACTGGCTCAAAGAACAAGTCAAAGATGTGCCAGAGTTAGTAGCTGCCAGCGAATTCATCCATTTTGCGTGTACGTCGGAAGACATCAATAACACCTCACATGGGATGATGTTGAAAACTGCTCGTGATAGCGTGATGTTGCCCTCTCTGCAAAAATTGATTACCCGTTTAACTGAGTTAGCACACACCAACGCTGACGTACCGATGCTGTCGCGTACGCACGGCCAGGCAGCCAGCCCGACGACGCTCGGCAAAGAAATGGCCAACGTCACCGCGCGTCTCCAGCGTGCAATAAAACGGATCGAACAAGTTGAGATTCTTGGCAAAATGAATGGTGCTGTTGGTAACTACAACGCGCACTTGTCCGCTTACCCGCACTATGATTGGGAAAGCTTCTCTAAAAATGTGATTGAACAACGTCTGGGCCTCACATACAACCCGTACACAATTCAAATTGAACCACATGATTACATGGCAGAACTGTTTGATGCGTTTGCCCGCGTGAATACAATTTTGCTGGATTTAAATCGGGACATCTGGGGCTACATCTCAGTTGGCTATTTCAAGCAAAAAACCAAAGCGGGCGAAATTGGCTCGTCCACAATGCCGCACAAAGTTAACCCTATCGATTTTGAAAACTCAGAAGGTAATCTCGGTCTGGCAAATTCATTGTTGCGTCACCTGTCAGAAAAATTGCCTGTCTCCCGTTGGCAGCGTGATCTGACTGATTCGACGGTTCTGCGTAATATTGGCGTCGCGCTTGGTTACACACTTCTCGCTTACGATAGTTGCCTGCGCGGCCTCAACAAGCTGGAAACCAATCCTGAACGCCTGGCTGCAGATTTGGATGCAACATGGGAAGTCCTCGCTGAGCCAGTGCAAACGGTAATGCGCCGCTATGCAATTGAAAACCCTTACGAGCAATTAAAAGAATTGACACGTGGCAAAGGTATCTCCAAAGAAGCATTGCGCGAATTCGTCGAAGGACTGGCAATTCCACAAGAAGCAAAAGACGTATTGCTGGCAATGACACCGGCAAACTACATCGGTATCGCCGCAAAATTGGCCAAAGCCATCTAATTTATCGCACTTGAATTTGCCAACAGGCAAGAGCAAAATGCAAATGAAAAAGCGCAATCAATTTGTTTTGATTGCGCTTTTTTTTCTGAGCTCTATAGTCAATACAGGGTAATGTGTGCACGTGCATGTGCTATTTACCTCTATTTACATCAATTTACCTCTAATTGCCTCAGATCATCTTTTGCTGAAAATTAGCACTCCTCAGCAGACTTGAACTTTTTTTGCTATATTAGTTCTAACACGAACTAAATTTTATATGAACAGGAGTTTTTGAATGACGGACAATCAACGTTATCCAGCCGTAATCGTCGTTTTACATTGGTTGATCGCAGCCTTAATTGTTGCCGCTTTTGCGCTCGGCACAGTGATGACCGACATGCGTATCAGCCCAACGAAATTGCAATACTATTCCTATCATAAATGGTTAGGCGTCACCGTTCTGGGATTAGTCGCGATACGCCTTTTAGCACGTCTATTCAGTACTGCACCAACCTACCCGGCAGCAATGAGCCAATGGCAAACCAAAGCTGCCGACGCCGCACATCTGCTGTTGTATGTACTGATGTTCGCGGTGCCACTATCCGGCTATTTTTATACGTCTGCCGCAGGCTATCCTGTGGTCTACCTCGGACTATTCGAATTACCGACCATCATAGGGCCAAATCCAGAGCTAAAACATACACTCAAAGAATTACACGAATTACTAACGAATGTGCTTTTGGGCGTTGTTATTTTGCATGTATTAGCTGCTCTCAAGCATCAATTTATTGATAAAGATGGCCTGTTACGCCGCATGAGTTTGAAAAATAAGTAAGTCTGAAAGTAAGTCTGAAAGTAAGTCTGAGAAACAATCTAAAGGGTTATTATGAAATTCCGTCTCAATACCAAACACCTTGTTGCCTCGGCAATCGTCGCTGCAGTAGCAATACCAGCGCTTGCTGCTGTCGCTAAACTTGATAATGCTAAAAGTACAGTCAGCATCGTATTCAAACAAATGAATGTGCCGGTCGATGCAAAATTTAAAAAATTTAGCGCCAACATTGATTACAACGCCACTAAACCTGAAACCTCGAAAGCAAACGTCGAGATCGATCTTGCTAGCTTCGATTTGGGTGACGCCGAATACAACAAAGAAGTCTTGAAAAAAGAATGGTTTAACGCCGCGCAATTTCCGAAAGCCAACTTTGTCGCCACGAGCATGAAAGTGAGCGGAGCAGGAAAACTCGATGTCAATGGCACGCTCACCATCAAAGGCAAATCAGCAAATGTCACTTTCCCGATGAGCGTTAAGCAAGAAGGCGCGAATCAAATATTTGACGGCAGCTTACCAATCAAGCGACTGGCCTTCAATATTGGCGAAGGCGAATGGAAAGACACCAGCATGGTCGCCGACGAAGTAACAATTAAGTTTCATGTAGTCACCACGCAGTAAAACAAAGTAAAAACCAAGTCGTCATCACACGTTAATCAAGGATGTCATCGTTCAAGGTTGGCATCCCATTTTCATCCACTCAGGAGCAATCAATGAAATTAGCAAAACTCATCGCCGCAGCTTTAGTTGTTAGTGCAGCCCCGGCATTCGCTGACAACTATACGATCGAGCCATCACATACCTATCCTAGTTTTGAAGCTGACCATATGGGCATCTCCGTATGGCGCGGAAAGTTTGATAAAACCAGCGGCACTGTTTCTTTAGACCGCGCAGCAAAAACTGGCACTGTCGATATTACAATCGATACATCGTCTATCGATTTTGGCTTTGTCAAAATGAATGACCATGCCAAGTCTGCCGATATGTTCAATGTAGAAAAATTCCCAACTGCGACCTACAAAGGCACATCTATCAAATTCAACGGCGATACGCCAGTTGCGGTGGAAGGTCAGTTCACATTGTTAGGCGTGACTAAACCATTGACATTAACGATCAATAAATTCAAATGTATTCAACATCCAATGTTGAAAAAAGAAGTGTGCGGCGCTGATGCTTCTGCGGAATTCAAACGTACAGATTTTGGTTTGAACTATGGCACACCACGTTTTGCACCAGAAGTAAAATTGTCGATCCAGGTTGAAGCAGTTCGCGCTGACTAACTCCCGCCAGACCAACCAATGATCTCCCCAATTGCGCGCTGATCATTGGTGCCGGTTCTGACCGTCACAACGTAGAACCGGCATCCTTAAAAGAATCAAAAATGAGTAAACGTTACCTTCGCAGCATCCGCTTGTTATCCGAATGTATGCAGCTGTTTGAAACAGCATCCAAACGCAATGTACGCCAATTCGGCTACACGCCAGCGCAATTCGACATTATTGCGACACTCGGTAATACGACCGGCATGACCTGCAAAGAACTGGGTGAAAAAACCTTAATTACCAAGGGCACTCTGACCGGCGTACTCGACCGTCTGGAACAAAAAGGCTTAGTCCAACGTGAGCGCGGTGGCGAAGATCGTCGTCAGCTTTTTATAATGCTGACCGCAGAAGGTGAAGCGATATTTAAAGACATTTTCCCTAAAGTCGTGGTCGCTGGCGAACAACGATTTGCCCATTACACCGACGACGACTACCATGCATTAGAGCTCGCCCTGAGCAAATTGAAACAGCATTTGAGTGTCAGCTAAGTGTTGATCAGGTATGCTGATTCAGAGTTAGTGGCGACACAATGATTAAAGTCACTCGCAATAATCCACACTAAAGAAGCCATCAGAAAATCATTGCAGCATAGCAAATTTAAGTATGATTCTAAGAAAAAGCACTTGATCCTAAAAAAAGGACAATATCTCTTTGTATGCGTCAAAAAACAGTCAATAGTCAACGGCAACATGATCGCCAGACAACCACTAGTCAAAAAACAGACAGCAGACAGCAGACAGCAGACAGCATCAGATATTGACTCAGAACAGGTTCATTTAAAGTTGGTATTGCGATTCTTTTCACGCGACATTCAATAGACGAGATTTTTCATGACAGCGACGACAGTTCAATTATTAAACCTCTATCCGGTTTTAAACGAATTACCTGACACAATTCGCGATCAATGTCTGGCTGAAGCAAAACAACTGGTGGTGCCTGGAAACACATCCATATTTGAAGAAGGTCACCCATGTACCGGATTTCCATTGGTAATCAGCGGAAGTATTCGGGTACTTAAATCAACAAAAAGTGGGCGTGAAATACCGCTTTATCGCGTTTTCCCGGGCGAATCTTGCCTCATAACCACCACATGCCTGCTAGGCCGCATCGCCTATAGCGCGCGTGGCTTCACCGAAGAGGAGACGCAATTACTTTTACTGCCTGGAAAATGGTTTGATGAGCTGGCGTCATTTACGTCGTTCAGAGGTTTTCTTTTTCAGCTATTGGCTGATCGAATGGCTGACATGATGCAACTCGTCGAAGAAGTCAGTTTTCAGAGGCTTGATCAAAGACTAGCCAATATTTTGCTGGGCAAGGGAGCGCATCTTCAAGTGACGCACCAACAACTCGCCGATGAACTGGGCAGCGTACGCGAAATGGTCAGTCGCATTTTGGAAACCTTCAGTTCAAAAAATTGGGTGCGACTAGGGCGAGGAAAAATTGAGATTCTAGATCCCGCAGCACTTAGAGTGTTAACAGAAGAACGCTAGAGATAGGCGTATCTCGTTATGTGACTTTGGTTACATACAAA
Organism: Undibacterium sp. SXout20W; assembly: GCF_049340285.1. Taxonomy (NCBI): domain Bacteria; kingdom Pseudomonadati; phylum Pseudomonadota; class Betaproteobacteria; order Burkholderiales; family Oxalobacteraceae; genus Undibacterium; species Undibacterium sp. SXout20W. Next base: position 14,133 of record NZ_JBMPPH010000006.1, read on the forward strand.
GTATCTGGTCAGATGGTTTACTTGGCATTCCTCGTATGTAAACCAGATCTAAGGAATTATCATGAAACTCAATGTTGGTGGACCAGACCGTATTCTTCGCATCCTTGTAGGCATCGTTTTGATTGGATGGACTTTTGTAGGCGGACCGCAGTGGGCGTGGATTGGAATCGTAGCACTTGCTACCGGTTTATTCAGATTCTGCCCGCTGTATTCCCTATTTGGATTCAATAGCTGTCCAAAATAAAAAACACCCATGCGGATGCCGACCCCGGTATATCCAAAATTATCAACGAACACATTACCGCTTTACTTGAAATATGTCGGAAACTCTCACGCTGAGAGAAATTCTCATCGTGAGAGTCGGGCTTGTGCAACCTATGCTGCCAATCATCATCTGCGAAATTGGCAAGTTGCGCCCGCCCGACGATCGAGTATCCGTATCCATCGCAATATCGCTTTTGATTATCTGAGCTGTAGGCACAGCACTTTGTGTTTCACGGAAAACGGATCAAAAAATATCTTTGTCTGAGCGCAGCGAGTTTAGATACTTTCCCGTTTTAAGTGAAGCTCACATTGTGCAGACACACAGTGACGGCACTTGCCGGGCCAGACCCGGCATGGCTCTAAAAAGAGCGATGGTTTTACCTATCAAAAATGACGATAAAATGACGCAGAAAAAAGAACATCAGGATCGCTTTGGATAGCTTTGAATAAGAGTATTTACTTGACTGTGTCGTGTTAAAGCATTTTTACACTGTACACATTTCTTGTTCCACTGCTGTCGCGATAGCTTCGGCTCCCCGTGAACTGCAGTTGTTTGTGAGCTGCATCCCAGGTCATGGGTTGATGGTTATAGGGGCTTCTGAATGGCTCTTTTGCGCCATTTACATACGCCAGCATTTTATCGTCTGTAATACCCTGGCGACGAATATCCAGCTGCAGACCAACGAGACGTATATAGCCATCAAGATCAGCCACGTTCTCCATGTAAGCGAAATATATATCGTACGGTGTAAATCCGGTATAAAAAAGAATTTTCCCTATGGGATTATATAAATAATGCAGATAAGGCAAATAGGCATGTTCATTGAGAATGGTACCGGGGTCTTGCAGTCCTTTACGAACGCGATCAAACTCAGGCGGCAATATATTCAACGATGGGATCAGCGTTTTCCAACGATCAGCCATTAAATTTTGCGTGGCGTTGACCTGATAAAACAACGTAAAAAAGTGATCTGCAAAATTGTTCGCCTCGGCATATTTGATGGATTTTATGCGTATCAAGCTATATTGCGCCTCATCGGTAAGGGCAGGAACCAACGATAACTCGTCACTTGTCAACGGCGTGAGCATCTTGCCGAGTTCATCGCCATTGCTATTAACAAGCTGTGGATACATTTCCACCAATTCACTGATCGTTTTTACCTGTCGTTTCAACATTGCCGTTATCATCGTCTTGGAACTCAAGGTCGATGACTGGCGCATCAAGCGGCGTAGACAAAGATCATTTCTTTGTAACTGCTCAATTCCTTCTTTTATCTTTCCATCGGCAATATCAAATACCGCCTCAGTAACTGCCATGTCAGAACCTTCCCATAGAGATATATTATTACCCGTTACCAGTACGGGAGATATAGTCGGGGGTTCCGAGAACTGCGGAAGTTGTTGAATCATTTCATAGCGCTTCAGAAGAAGGGCATTTTGGACTAATGCAGTTTCTAAAACTTTTCGATTTAACAGATCTGCTTTAATACAAAAATCAATCCCATCTTTGCATCCTTCATTGTCATGGCGAAAAGAATGCCAAGTAAATCCCGGTACTTTTTTATATTTTACTTTTTCAAAATAATCGATACGACTTGGATTTTCATGAGCCAGGAATGTCAATTTTTCGGTGACTTCCTGACCGATTTTTAAAACGTCCTGGCTTTCATCAGCGTCAATTGCGCTCAATACAATGTAACCATTGCTATTCATCTCAACTGGTTTTTTTGACAAAGCTAAGAGTTCTCCGGCAGCTGGATTCAGCTCTACATCTTTCAAATTGATGACGAAACAGAAAGCAAGAAACGTCACGATCGCAGCGATACTACCGCCTGCAATTCGCAAGAACCAGGTTAAGATTTTTCTTGAATTTGGTGCAGCCAATATTGTTTGGGACGTTGCTTCTTGCATTTGAAATCCTTTGAAAACGGGTTATTGCAATTCACAATCCGAACAAGTTTTAGGGAGCCAGTTCCTATTTAAAGTGCCTTGTTCTTCAAACTTAAGCAATTTAACCAGGTCGAAAAAACTTATCTCGACTCGACGTATTTTTTGAAATTCATCAGAATTGCCTGCCAACCATGCCGCTGCTGTTCTTCGGGATAAGTTGTCTCGGCATCGAATGTAACAGTGACATGAATACCTTCCGACGTATTATCGAAAGTAATTTGTGCAGTGCGATCACCGAACGAATACGCAATGAATTTGTATTCATCAATGTGCGTATAAACCCCAGAAAAATCAAAACCCATACTGCCGTCTTTCGCTTCCATTTTGAATGAAAAATTCCCACCCACACGCAGGTCTACTGTGGCATTGGTTGTCTGCCAATCATCCGATGCGGCATTCCAGATTTTAATCACGTCGGGTGATGTATACGCACGCCAAACTGATTCGAGAGGGGCTTGAACGGTAACATCGACGTTGATTTTCATTGTATGACTCCTAATATCTATACAGCATCTTGCTGCAATACAATCTCACTCAAACACTTCAGAGAAAAATCCGGCACGCGGTACAGCCGCCCTAGCAAAATTTTATTGATCTTTTTTGATCTTTTTTGAGAACAATAAATGAAAGACAACTAAATTGCAATTATATTTTTTCTGGCTATATGAGTCAGTTTTTTGGTTTTGATATGACCAACACTCGATTAAAGTTGTGAAACCTGAAGGGTTCAACATCATATTTTCACCTTTCAAGTACTCTATTGTTAGGATAATAAAACACTCTCACCCCTTTACTCTACGAGAGGTGGACTGAAAGAGGTTTAACTTCACTCTGTTGAATTATGAATAGAAGTTGCAAAAAAAAAGCCAGCAAGCTGGCTTTTTCAAATGATTAATAAATTAAACGACGGCGCCGTCTGTATCGTCTTTCTCTTTGACTGGCTTGATCAGATCTTCACGTTTGACACCCAACCACATCGCAATCGCGGCAGCCACGAAAACCGATGAATAGATACCGAAGCAAATACCAATCGTCAGGGCAACCGCGAAATAATGCAAGGTTGGACCGCCGATTAATAACATGGACAACACCATCATCTGTGTACAGCCATGCGTGATGACTGTACGTGAAATCGTACTAGTGATCGCATTATCGATGACTTCTTTGACCGTCATCTTGCGCTGCTTACGGAAGTTTTCGCGGATACGATCGAAAATAACTACGGATTCGTTGACGGAGTAACCCAACACCGCAAGCACGGCTGCCAGAACGGACAAGTTAAATTCCCACTGGAAGAACGCGAAGAAACCAAGAATGATGACCACGTCATGCAAGTTAGCGAAAATCGCTGCTACCGCAAATTTCCATTCAAAACGAATCGCCAGATAAATCACGACGCCAATGACCACAAACAACAGAGCCATCAGGCCATCGTGCATTAACTCGTCCCCCACTTGTGAACCGACTTGTTCCGTACGTTGCAACTTCACATCTGGGTCAGCGGCCTGCAAAGCAGTGAACACTTTTTTCGCTTGATCGTCTGCCGAAATTTCTTTCGGTGATGGTAAACGAATCACCACGTCCTGTGCTTTACCAAAGGTTTGCACCGGCACATCAACAAAACCCAAGGACTCTACCGTTTTACGCACAGAATCAACGTCAGCGGCTTTGGAGTACGATACTTCCATCACCGTACCGCCGGTAAATTCGACAGATAAATGCAAGCCTCTGTGCAGCAAGAAAAACACGGCAGCAACAAACGTTAAAGCAGAAATGACATTGAAAATCAGCGCATGGCGCATGAAAGGAATGTCTTTTTTAATGCGGAATAATTCCATAATGAATTCCTGAATTCTTATCTAGGCTTATGATTATTTGGCGACGTCAGTCGTAGTAGTTGCATCACCATCTGGTTTCCAGATCTGGCCGATAGACAGTGAAGTCAGTTTCTTTTGGCGACCGTACCAGAGATTCACCACACCGCGCGACACGAACACGGAAGAGAAAATCGATGTCAAAATACCCAGACAATGCACAACCGCAAAACCTTTGATTGGACCCGAACCAAAAATCAACAGAGCCAGACCAACGATGAAGGTGGTCACGTTGGAGTCAAGAATAGTCGCCCATGCATGTCCAAAACCTTCTTCGATCGCTTTTTGTGGTGATTTACCGCCACGTAATTCTTCACGGATACGTTCGTTAATCAGCACGTTAGCATCAATCGCCATACCCAGAGCCAAAGCAATCGCGGCGATACCAGGCAATGTCAGCGTTGCTTGCAACAGGGACAAAGTAGCGACCAGCAACAACAAGTTGACCGACAATGCCAGAACACTGAATGCGCCGAACAACATGTAATACACGATCATGAAGATGGAGATTGCAGCAAAACCATACAATGTTGAATTGCGGCCTTGTTTGATGTTTTCTACGCCTAACTGCGGGCCAATCGTACGTTCTTCGATGATTTCCATCGGTGCGGCCAACGAGCCTGCACGCAACAACAGAGCCAGATCACTTGCCGCAGCAGCAGTACCCATCCCAGTAATCTGGAATCGGGAACCGAGTTCGTCGTTGATCGTTGGCGCAATCAATACGTCGCCTTTGCCTTTTTCAAACAGCACGATCGCCATGCGCTTACCAATTCGGGTACGGGTGGCATCACGCATTTTGCGACCACCTTCGCCATTAAGGTCAACGGAAACCGCTGCTTGTTGACGTTGGTCGAAACTCGCGGAAGCGCTTGTAATATAATCACCTGTCACAACGGGATCTTTATTCAAAATCAACCATTCACCACGATTTGATTTGAATAATTCAGCACCAAAAGGCACTGGTGTATTCGCATCCACAGCACCAATTACACTGTCGTCCAGCAAGCGTACTTCGAGCGTTGCGGTACGTCCGATGATTTCTTTTGCACGTGCAACGTCCTGCACACCAGGCAATTGGACAACGATACGATCAGGACCTTGTTGCTGAATAATCGGTTCAGCAACGCCTAATTCGTTCACGCGTTTGGATAAGGCGGTAATATTTTGCTTCACGCCTTCAGTAACCACCGCCTTTAAGGCTTCTGGCTTCAGACTTGCTTGTAAATTAAATTCCGTTGCATCGCTTCCTGCGGCTTCAACAAAATTCACGTCGGGTAATTGCGATACCAAGGCCGCTTTGGCGGCAGCACGCGTTTCAGCGTCACGGAATTTAATCGAAATGACGTCAGCGTCACGACCAATGCCAGCATGATGAATTTCTTTATCACGCAAAATTGCGCGAACGCTGGATTGCAAACCTTGCACCCGTTTATTTAATACAGCCTTGGTATCGACTTGCATCAGGAAATGCACACCACCGCGCAAGTCCAGACCCAGATACATCGGTAAGGCATTTAAACTTTGCATCCACTTAGGTGTGTTTGACAATAGGTTGAAAGCGACCGTGTAAGTAGGATCTGCCGGGTCTGTATTCAGGGCTTTTTCGATGACATCTTTGGCTTTGAACTGGGTATCGGTGTCAGTGAAACGAGCACGCACCGTGCCTTGCAAACCATTAAAATCGTAAAAAATGCCGTTGTCTTTGATGCCTGCCTGTTGCAAGGCTTGTTCAACCGTCGTCGACAAGCTGCTATCAATTTTAACTGTCGATTTCGCGCTACTGATTTGTACGGCAGGCGACTCGCCAAAAAAATTCGGTGCCGTATATAAACCGCCAAAAACCAGCGCGATTAAAATCAACAGATACTTCCAGAGTGGGTAGCGATTCATAATAAAAATAGAAGTGGAAGCTAAAAAGCACAACGCAGTCCAAAACTTGATGGACTGCGTTGCCGGTGGTTGCTAATTAAATCGCTTTAATGGTGCCTTTAGGCAACAAAATCGTTACAGCAATTTTTTGTACAACGATTTCTGTGCCGGTTGCGACTTCCAGAGTGACATAAGCATCGGTCACTTTGACGACTTTACCCAGAATACCGCCGGAAGTGATCACTTCATCATTCTTCGCCAACGCATCCATCATGGCCTTTTGTTCTTTCTGACGCTTCATTTGCGGACGCAACATCAAGAAGTACAACACCACAAACATCAACACCAATGGCAAGAAACTCATCAAGCCACCATCGCCACCAAGAACACTAGCAGCACCTGTGGACTGCGCGTAAGCGTTAGAAATAAACACGTTAAGACTCCATTCGTTATAAGAGACAGCAGCCCATCAAAACAAGCCGCTTTCGTTGCAATTACCCATATATCGTTACAAAGGGGTAATTTTCAATTGGCAAAGCGCCACATTCTAGCATTGGCGGACAAAAATACCGCTTTTTCGTATGCTTTACCGTGTTTTGCTCGCAAAACTAACGCATCCCATCTATTTATTTGATGGATTTTGGCGTATCCATAGCAAAATCATGCGACATTTTTGGTCAAACTGCGTCTAATTTCATGGTTTCCAGCGCCAGCTCCGCCGTATTCAACGCACCTTCGACAAAACCCTGGTAATCAGAATAGGCTTCACCAACGATATGAATGTTTTTAGCGCCGGATCCAAAATCAAATGCTTTAAACACGTCCATCACTTTCCAAGAGCGGACACCTGGCTGCCAGCCATGATTGGCAGCACCATACGGCGCGCGTGCCCAATCGCGGATGCCATAGGTAATCACAGAGTTTTTTATAAACGCCGCGGTTTCTTCCAGGCTCTTTTCTTCAAACATATGCCGCGCCTGCTCAGTCAAGCTCAAACCAGAACGATTAATGTCAATCAAGCGTTTGACGTCCCGTGCAACAAATAATGAAAAAGCTTCAACGATCTTGGCATTTTGATCAATTTCTGCCCTGTCATGCTTATCGCCCTCAACCACGTAATGCTTCCAGAACTCGGTCGAAGGACGATCCATATATAACAAGACCATGCCGTGCCCGTCTTTGTCTTTATTCTCTGGGCGGCGGAAATAATGAATCTCACGAGTCGGTAAGCAGCTCGCATACTGCTGAGGCTTTTGCGAATAATCCCACCACGGCGCATCGGTGACGAAGAACAACTTCAGCATCGGGAAGCCATTCACCGAATCCAGCTGGCTCGCCACGTGCTCTGGCAAGGATGATGCCAGTTTGACCAATGGCAAGCGTGGCAATGCCAAAATAAGGCGGTCGGTTTGCAATTGAATTACACCATTTTTGGTCGTAATTTCCAAATCCAGGCGTGGCTGGCCCATGGCAACTTGCTTAAAGCTTTTTAAGGTATGTCCGCCAGCGAGCGTAACATTGCTGGAGGCGCGCAATTTAGCCATGATGCTATCGGTCAACTTGGCACTGCCTCCATCAATCGTTGCCAGTTCCTGACCTATGGTTTTCAAGGCACGCAACCACCAGATGATCCATTCAATTGCATTCAGATTTTCTGGCAGCATGTGGTAAAAAGTACCAGTATCACGCAACTTGGTCAGTGCCAGATGCGACAACACGCCTTGTGCCGACATCGCGTTCCAGAAACCCATGCTCCATAATGGCTGGCCATTCAACTGCGCATGTTTGCGCATACGTTGGTAATCGGCTTCCGTTTGCTTATCGATCCAGGTCTGATCATCGGGTGATTGCCCCATGATCAGCATGATGCCGCGTTTGAGCAGTTGCAATGAATTGAGTCCTAGTTCTTCATCCGGCAAATCATAGGTCGGCGCATTCACCTCTTCACCTACCGGACCACTAAAATCAATCAGCTTCACGCCCAGATCGCGGCATAAACCAGCAAAGCGTGGTTGCAGCGTCGGTTCAAAGCGCATTGGTCCCCACTCGGCAGTAAAGCCATCAAGGTCTTCGGTCTCAATACGACCACCCCACCGATCCGCAGAGCCTTCCAACACCACCACTTGCTGGCCGGACTCAGCGAGCCGCCAGGCGCAATACAAGCCAGCAATACCGCCCCCGGCGATCACTACAGGATGAAAATTCATGTTATCTCCTTTTTATTTCCAGGTCTATGCGGCGAGCGTTGATCTCAGCCGCAGAACTTTCAGCAATACATAAAATCTGTCAGGCGCGATTTTACTCTCGGAGAGCAGCAAAAACCCGTGATTCACCGACTATATTTGAAAAACGCATATCAATATAACAAACGTAAAAAAGGGTCGCAGCGCGACCCTTTTTGGACTGCATCAATTCAATTTGATGCTTTGAATCTTCAAGTAAATTTATATACCGCGACCACGATCAGCATGGAATTGCTGCACAAATTCCGGGAAACGCTCATCGTCGAGCGCTTTACGAATGTTTTTCATCAAATCCAGGTAGTAATGCAAATTGTGTATCGTGTTCAAACGTGCCCCCAGGATTTCGCCAGTACGGTGTAAATGATGCAAATACGCACGTGAGAAATTTTTGCAGGTATAACATTCGCAGGTCGCATCCAAAGGCTCTTTGTCTTCTTTGTAACGTGCATTTTTGATTTTGACATCGCCAAAACGAGTAAAGATCCAACCATTACGCGCATTGCGAGTTGGCATCACGCAATCAAACATGTCGATGCCATTCGCCACGCCAGCAACCAGATCTTCTGGCGTACCAACGCCCATCAGATAATGTGGCTTATTTTCTGGCAATTTGGGACCGGTATGCGCCAGAATGCGCATCATGTCTTCTTTTGGCTCACCCACCGACAAACCGCCAATCGCAATCCCATGGAAGCCTAATTCATTCAACCCCGCGAGGGATTCATCGCGCAGGTTTTCAAACATGCCACCTTGCACGATACCGAACAAGGCATTCGGATTTTCATTCGCATTAAATTCATCAATCGAACGCTTGGCCCAACGTAAGGACATGCGCATGGATTTGCCTGCTTCTTCGGTCGTCGCCGGACGGCCATCGATTTCATACGGCGTGCATTCGTCAAACTGCATGACGATGTCAGAATTCAAAGCGCGTTGAATTTGCATCGAGATTTCTGGCGACAAGAACAAACGCTCACCGCTGATTGGTGAAGAAAACTTGACACCTTCTTCGGTAATCTTACGCATGGCTCCCAGAGAAAATACCTGAAAACCACCCGAATCCGTGAGAATCGGTTTGTCCCAGCCCATAAAGTCATGCAGGCCGCCGAATTTGTTGAGCACACTCAAACCCGGACGCAACCACAGATGGAAGGTATTGCCGAGAATAATGTGCGCATCGATCTCTTTTAATTCCAGGGGCGACATCGCTTTGACCGAGCCATACGTACCCACTGGCATAAAAATCGGCGTTTCGATTTCACCATGATTGACTTTGACGCGCCCACGACGTGCTGCGGTGGTTTTGTCTTTTTTTATCAGCGTAAATTCCAGCATATTCTTTCCTTGTACCCTACTCTGTCGTGGGCACGCTAAATGATTCGTTTTTTCTCATCCGACTTATTCGTTCGCTGCAGCCTGATCACCTGAGGTGTTGTTCAGTAACATCGCGTCGCCATAACTGAAGAAACGGTATTGTTGTGCAATTGCATGAGCATAAGCAGCCTTGATGCTATCGTAACCTGCAAACGCCGATACCAGCATCATCAACGTTGATTTTGGTAAGTGGAAATTCGTGATTAAGCGATCCACAGTTTTAAATACATAACCTGGTGTAATAAACAATTGGGTGTCGTCACTACCGGCTTCTAACTGACCCGATTGCGATGCTGATTCCAGGGCGCGCATACTGGTCGTACCAACCGCAACGACCTTCCCACCGCCAGCCTTGGCTGCGCGAACGGCATCCACCGTTTCTTGCGGTACGGTGTACCACTCGCTGTGCATGACGTGTTCGTTCAGGTTTTCTACGCGCACAGGCTGAAAAGTACCAGCACCGACGTGCAAAGTCACGTAAGCGAGGTGCACGCCTTTGGCTTGACAAGCATGCAACAAGCTCTGGTCAAAGTGCAAACCAGCGGTTGGCGCTGCGACAGCACCCGGTACGCGGTTATACACGGTTTGATAACGCTGCTCATCAAAATCATCTGCATCGTGCTCGATATACGGCGGCAAAGGCAAACGACCATATTGCTCCAAGAGCGCAAAAATATCCGACGGAAAAAACAAGGTAAAAAACTCACCTTCGCGTTCACCCACCACGACATCAAATGCGTCCGCCAGACGGATTTTACTGCCAGGTAACGGCGATTTTGACGCCCGCATCTGTACCAGTACGCTGCGGTTTTCATCGGTATTCGACAACACGCGCTCAACCAGCAATTGCACTTTACCACCGGTTTCTTTGACACCAAAAAAGCGTGCTTTGAGTACCCTGGTATCGTTAAATACCAACACATCGCCCGCATTTAACTGCGCCAATACATCAGAAAAACGACGATCGACGATGCGTTCACCATCAACGTGCAATAAACGGGAAGCGGTACGATCCGGCAATGGCATTTGCGCGATCAGGGCTTCGGGCAAATCAAAATCAAAGTCACTAAGAGAATATTTCATGCTCGGAGAATCAAAAAAGACCAAAAAGGTAAAAACAAAATACTGGACACTGTATAAAAAATCAGTAGAATAGTTTGCGGCATGCTATGCTTTTGCGAATATAAGAAAAATATAAGAAAAGAAGCGCAGTAACCCTGCCACTATTCCCACTATATAAACAAAAAATCGGCCAAACTTTTTAAACGACGCGAACAGCCAAACCCACCATTTTACACCCATGGCAGCTGAAGCCCCAAATCCCCTCGCAGCAACCCCTGAAATCATCAATAAATCAGATGATACGCAGGGCAATGGTCGATCCTCAGCAAAAAAAACCGTAAAAAAGCCTGCAGCCAGTAGCACCGTCAAAGCCAGTGACAAACTAGCAAAATTAGGCTTGCGCAAGGACATGGATTTTGCCTTGCATCTGCCCATGCGTTATGAAGACGAAACCAGCATCACCAGCATGCATGACGCCTCATTGCGCGGCGGGAGCACGGTACAAGTAGAAGGCGTGGTCACCGAATCCGACGTGCAATATCGCCCGCGTCGGCAATTAGTCGTCACCATCACTGACGATAGCGGGCAAATCGTACTGCGTTTTTTAAATTTTTATGGCAGTCAACTCAAACAATTAGCGGCCGGCATACGTGTCCGCGCACGCGGCGAATTGAAGCATGGTTTCTTCGGTGCAGAAATGGTGCATCCGACGTACAAAATCGTCAATGAGGGAGCGCCATTAGCGACGGCATTAACGCCGGTGTATCCTTCGGGCGAGGGCGTACCCCAAGCACTATTGCGCAAAGCCATTGCCAACGCCCTAAGCCGCATGCATTGGCGCGACACCTTATCTCCAGCACGATTGACGGCGCTGGGATTACCCGGCATCGAAGAAAGCGTGCGTATTCTGCATAACCCGCCGCCAGACATTGATCAATACAGCCTGATAGAACACGAACATCCAGCCTGGCAACGCGTCAAATTTGACGAATTATTGGCACAACAATTGTCGCTCAAGCGCGCGCAGATTACGCGCCGTAGTAAAGGTGCGAATGCCTTACCGGTGGTCGGTGAATTGAGCAATGCGTTTTTACTCAATTTACCGTTTTCATTAACGGGCGCCCAAGAAAAAGTATTGGCTGAAATTCGCCAGGATCTGCGTGCCAGTTACCCTATGCAACGCTTACTGCAAGGCGATGTCGGTAGCGGTAAAACCATCGTCGCTGCACTGGCTGCCGCACAAGCGATAGACAATGGCTATCAGGCCGCCCTCATGGCACCGACCGAGATCTTAGCAGAACAACATTTCCGAAAAATCGCCGCCTGGCTAGAGCCGTTGGGTGTCAAGACTGCATGGCTAACTGGTAGTCTGAAGAAAAAAGAAAAAGATACCGCCAATGCCTTAATCAGTTCTGGCGAAGCGCAACTGGTCATCGGCACCCATGCGCTAATTCAAGATACGGTGCAGTTTAAAAAATTGGGATTAGTGATCGTCGACGAGCAGCATCGCTTTGGCGTCAGCCAGCGTCTAAATCTCGCGAACAAGGCCGAACAAGGCAAAGTACCGCATCAACTGATGATGTCAGCCACACCAATTCCTCGCACGCTGGCGATGACCTATTTTGCTGATCTGGAAGTCTCTGTGATTGACGAACTGCCGCCCGGTCGTACACCGATCGTTACGCGTGTGATTGATCAGAATCGTCGCGATGAAGTCATCGCCCGTGTGCATGCAGCAGCCCAGGAAGGCAAGCAAGTGTATTGGGTGTGCCCGCTGATCGAAGAATCAGAAACCTTGCAATTACAAACCGCCACCGACACCCACTTGATGCTTGCCACCGCATTACCAGGCATCCAGGTAGGGCTGGTGCACGGGCGTTTAAAACCTGCGGAGAAACAGCAGGTCATGGATGATTTTATCCACAATCGCAGCCAGGTATTGGTCGCTACCACGGTGATTGAGGTGGGCGTTGACGTACCCAATGCGAGTCTGATGGTGATTGAACACGCGGAACGCTTTGGTCTGTCGCAGTTGCATCAATTACGTGGTCGTGTAGGTCGCGGCGCAGCTGCCAGCGTCTGTCTGCTACTGTATCAAGGCCCGCTCGGTGGCACTGCAAAACAACGGCTTGCAACCATGCGGGAAAGTAATGATGGCTTTGAAATTGCACGTAAAGATCTAGAGCTACGCGGCCCCGGTGAATTCCTCGGCGCGCGCCAATCCGGTGAGGCCATGTTGCGTTTTGCAAATCTGGAAACCGATCAGTGGCTCGTAGAAAAAGCCCGTAATCTGGCCGATGATTTATTGAAAAACGATCCGGTGACGGTCGCTGCGCATTTGGAACGATGGCTGGGGAATCGCGAAGAGTTTTTGCGGGTTTAAAAACTTTTCAGAGGCCAGATAGTAGTCCGCGCACCCTTGAGATGAAAGGACATCACGGGCCAGGCGTGAGAATTGGCACCAATATTGATGCGCTCAACAATGTAGTTTTTTCTTCCTTCGTTCAAACTCCTATCGCATCAGATCATGGCCGTAACAATGTTTGGACTGATTCGAGCGACGCAACGGCTTTGGTCTCAATTTTTTGGGCTATTGCCCAAATAAAAAATGCAGCAGAAAAACATTTTCTTTTGTCAATTTTCTGCCTACAATAAAAAATCTCATGTCGCGGAGGGCTATCTATGCCAAGGCTAGCTTTGTTTTTGCTTCTCAGCACCTTTTCACTGCTCGTGCATGCGCAAGATAGGAAATTACAATTTTGCTACGAGGATCACTCCGTCTACCCTTGGGTTACCGGCGTAAAACAAGGTCTTGTTTTTTATCTCCTGAACAAAACGGAAGCAGAGCTCCGGCTGAACTTTGACTTGATTAGTTTGCCCTGGAAAAGGTGCCTGAACGAGGTCAAAGCGGGGCGAATACACGCTGCCATTGGTGCAAGCTACATTCAGGATCGCGCCAAATGGGGTACCTACCCGACTGATGCAAATGGCAGCATCAACAAAGAACTTCGTTTGTTTTATGCCAATTTTTTTGTTTATCGACGAAACGATAGCGCGGTACGTTGGCACAACCAACGCTTTGAAAACCTGCGGCAACAAAGCGTTGGAGTACAACTCGGTTATAGCGTAGGAAAAGATTTGGAAGAACTGGGCTATCCGATCACATATCTACCTGCGAGTGAGGACTTGGTAGCGGTGTTTAAAACCAAGGCGCTGGAAGTCATCGTACTCGAAAACTCGGAAGCAGATCGAGTTATCGCCGCTAACCCGGGGTTAGAAAATTTGATGGTTAAAGAAGATGATCCGGTCAAAGGCGGCGAACAATATCTTCTGTTTAATACGGTCTATTACAACGCTAACAGCGCGTTGGCGCACAGTATTTGGGAAACTTTAGCGAAAGTAAGAAGAAGTAAAGCGTATCAGGAAGAAAGAGCAAAATACATCAGTAGTAAATAGAGTGGAATAGAAGAGTAAGCCATCAGTTTCTCTGCGAAATTTAGAAACATGGGAAGTCGTCTTTGGCGATCTGGTCAAGCCGACACCAAGTCCCACACTTCAATGGCAAACCCTATACTGACTTGAATGCAAGATCACAGCAGACTCATGCATGAGGTGACGATGTCAATTGAAAAAAGCCCAATAGAATCGACACCGTGTTTATCAAACAAAATTCAACTCAATGCCATTTCCCAATGGATCATTAAAAAAGATTTGGTGCTGTATTGGGAAGCCCTCAGAAGCCGGAATTTGTGCCATTTTGTAAGCGATCCCAGCTTGCTGTAATTTGTGCAACATTGCCGGATGATCGGTGCAATTAAAGGCGACGTGGTCAAAACTGGTTTTCAGCATTGTCTGTCTTTGTTCCCCGACCCGCATTTCCGAAAGATGCAATACGGCCTCGATACCAGCATATAACCAATAACCAAAACTCTGCAATGCGGGTCTCGCACCGACCTGAAGACCAACGTACTCACAATAGAATTCTTTGAGCACTTCCATTTGCTCACGGTCCGCACGCAAATTATAGTGACTCAATGAAGTGGTTGGCATACGCATTATCCTTTATGAAGAAACCAAGGTCTGATCCAACGATTCCAATAAAACTTCATGAAAACATCACGATTAACGTTCAGCTCTTTCAATCATCTTATCGATCATTTTATCGCTGCCGCTGCTACTTCTGTCATCCACTGTAACTGGTTTAGGATGGACGAAACCCTGCGTGTCGCTCAATTTCATATGCACACTCGTTGGATTTTTATCGGTGCATTCTGTATCAGAAAAGACGGTTTTACCGTTAATCACACAACGTCTGACACCAGACTGAATCGTTACCGGCGGTGGGACACCGGCATTGTCCTGACCAGGCAAATGTAACTCTTTGACACCCGCCGCTTTTTGCAACTCATGGCCAATCACTGTCCCCGATTGCGACCACCGAGCCCACGCTTCCTGAAACGGCAAGTGTCCATAGCGCGCGGTATACAAGAAACACATACTCGCAGCTGCCACTAACATCGATATGATGGCGACCCAGACTAAGCTAATACCTCGTTGTCGATGAAAATTCATGGTAATTCCGCGTTATTCATACGTTTGACAATTAATTCAGTTCGTCGTTGTAAGTAACTCGAACCTTGGTTTTTATCGAAATATCTTGGCTTCGGCAACATCACTGCTAAGCGCGCCGCTTGCGCAGGACCGAGCGCAGCCGCCGTCGTCCCGTAATAATGATGCGCAGCAGCTTCTGCACCAAATATACCTACGCCCCACTCAACGGAATTTAGATAGATTTCTAGAATTCGTTGTTTGCTCATGCAAAATTCTAGCATGTAGGTGATGATCAATTCCTGACCTTTTCGTAAATAACTCCGCTCACCAGACAAAAATAAGTTCTTAGCAAGTTGCTGCGTAATGGTTGAGCCGCCAGAAACAACTTTGCCTTTTTTTTGATTTTTTTCGTAGGCTTTCTGCATCGCTTCCCAGTCAACACCTTCGTGATCGACGAAGCTATCATCTTCGGAGGCAATCACGGCACGTTTAAGATTATTAGAAATGCGATTGTAAGGAACCCATTGATGTTGCAGTTTGGCGTTCGGGTCTTTCTCTTGCAAAACACTAAGCTGGTGACGCATAAAACTCGTTGATGATGGATTGAAATTAACCCACCAGGCGATCTGTACTAAAAAGTAAATTTGCAGCAGCACAACCAATAAGACGGGAACTCCGACCAACCAAAAAAGTAAGCGACGAAAAATTTTCATATTATTGAAATACCTTAGACTGCTGTCGACGCGCACAATTCAGCACGTAAATTGGCGAGTACAGTTGCCGTTTGCGGTCGCACTCCACGCCACAAAAAAAAGGCTTCAGCAGCTTGTTCCACCAACATCCCCAAACCATCCCGACAGGCGACGCCATATTGATCCGCATATCGTAAAAATGCAGTTGCTTGCGCGCCGTACATCATGTCGTACGCCAACTTGCATTGTTCAAATAAGCCTGGTTGCAATGGTGGTACATCGTCATTCAAACTGGCCGAGGTAGCATTAATGATGATATCGAACAGACCCGATAACGCCTCAAACGTCACTGCCTCAACCTGACTGGCAGGAGAAAATTGACGCGCTATTTTTTGCAAATCTTGCGCCTTGGATAAAGTTCGATTGGCAATCACTAGCAGCTCTGGTTGCTGCTCCAGTAAAGGTAATACTGCACCGCGCGCCGCGCCACCCGCACCGAGTAGCAGCACACGTTTGCCGCGCATTGGGACACCAGCGTTTTGGACAATATCGGCAACAAGCCCAATGCCGTCGGTATTATCACCGATGATATGGTCAACTTCAAATCGCAAAGTATTTACGGCACCAGCGGCGGCTGCACGTGGTGTCAGATCAGTCGCTAATGCGTAAGCTTCAAGTTTAAAAGGCACAGTGACATTTGCCCCGCGTCCACCACCAGCGCGGAACGCTTGTAGACTTGCAGCGAACCCATCCAGCGGCGCCAGCAAATGTTGGTAGGTTATTTGTTGTGCGGTTTGAGCGGCAAATGCCGTGTGAATCGATGGTGATTTGCTATGTGCAATCGGGTTACCAATTACGACGTAATGATCATTCGTTGCAACATGATCAGTCGGGCTATTATTCAAGGACAACCTCAAGATTTGCCTCCGCGTAGTTCTGTTTCTAGTTGCTCATCGCGGGTAAATTTAAAACGAGTAATCACAATCCATAAGTCATCTTTGTCAGACGACAGCATATTTTGTGGAAACTTACCGAACGGTGCTGAATGTCTGATAATGCGCAAGGCTGCTTTATCAAGCGCTTTATTGCCGGAAGATTTTTCTATGCGTGGTCCACCGTCTTTTTCGTAAATCGTACCATCCTGAAATATCGGGATATACACAATCAATTCACCATACAACTTCTGACCATCTTTTTGAGGAAAATGAACGGTGCCAAAATCTTCGATACGTTTTTGCATTTCCTTGTAATACATGGCGTAACCCACTTTTTGAGTACTTGGTGTAATAAAGGTTTTGCGCGGACGTTTGTTTTGGTCTTCAATCGTTTGTGAGATTTCTGCGGCCATCCTTGCTAAGGCCTTAGTCGTATCAAGATCATCGGTTCCCTTAGTGGGAGCACGGCTATCATCGAGGCGTCTTTTCTCCTGCTGCGGCATGCGGAATTTTTCCTGTCGCTGGGTCTGATCCAGTAACTGCTTTTGCAGTTGTTCAAGTTCTTCAATTCGCTTTGTGGCCGCGCGAATATTGTCTCCATCCTCATTTTTTTGCATGTCGGGCAACGGCGACTTACTGCGGCCGCTTTCATTCGGGCCACCACCATCAAGATTTGCCTGTGCCAGGGCTTCAGCTTTGAGAGGCTTTTTATCATGTTTGGCATTAACCAAAATCACTTCCAAGCCGGGATCGGCAGCCTTGGTTTCTGCTACATCGGGAGAAACGAAATGAACCAGCATCAACGCCACATGCACCATCACAGAAATTGTGATGGCGATTGTCAGTATCAAATTATCGAAAATAGATTTCAATGCTATGTTTTCCGTCTTAGTTCGGTGGTCGAAGATCCGTGGTCTATGATCAACGTATTAGTGTATTTAGTGTATTTGTATTTAAACTATGAGATCGCATTCATAAAATAGTTGTTACATATTAATTACGTATTTTCCTGTGTTACATTTTGCTGGTCTTGTTGCGTTGCATCCTCAGCATCAACAGCAGTAGCGTCCGCGTCAGCAGGATCGGCATCTACAGCATCTACAGCATCTAAAATTATCGCTTGGTCTGCCTCTGCTGCCTCAGTCTGATCGGTATCGGATTGCAATGCATTTGCATCATCGCCATCTTCATCATCGCCCAACTCAGTAACGGTATTCAAGACCTCCAAGAGACGGGCTTCGACACTCAGGTCGACTTCATCCCAACGTAAAATATCAAGCTTGACTTGCGCGCCTCGTGCAGTTTGCGGCATGCCTGGCAAGCGTATCACGAGTGGAATATCCACCAGACGCAGAATTTCATCCTTCAACACGACAGCATCGACCTGACGCGCCGCTTCTTGTTGCAACCAACGCAAACACCAGTAGCGTTCCATATTATTCTGGAAGTCCGCATAGGCAGAATACGCCGCATCAAAACCAGAGACGATCGCAAACAAGTCAGCATCCTTGGGTTTGAAGGTAGCCACCAATGGTGCAGTAATGCCATGTTGTACGCAAGCGATAATCTGCCATTGATTCACCAGATCGGTATAGCGGCGCAACGGCGAAGTGCTCCACGCATATTGATCGACACCCAAGCCCTGATGCGGCGATGCATGCGTCAACATCCGCACTTGCATACGTCCCGCCCAGCCGCCCTGGCCACGCCCACCAGCAACACCTTGAGCACGATAAATGCCTGGTATGCCATGATCCGCCATCAGCTTACCCCAGGTACTATTGGCAAAAATCATCAACTCTGCGACCATCTTATCTAAGGGCGCACCACGCTTACGCCGAACGATGCTGACGACGTCATCCTCAACGTAAAAATTAAAATCAACGCGATTGGTTTGTTCTGGCTTCATACCAAAACTTTCACGTTTGGCCATGCGACCTTTTTCTAATTCCAGGGCCCATTTCCAGATATGCGCAATCTCAGACTTATGGGGATAGTCACCCGCATCGTTGGCCAGATTGTCTTCCGTCACCAGGTCGTCCAAATCGTTGTGCCGCAAATTAGACGCCATTGGAATAGCCTCGACTTTGGTTTCTGTCGCCAGGACTGACCAGTCTTCGGTATTGATCGTTGCGTACAGCGACACAGCAGGACGCGTCTGACCCGCACCCAAGGTGTAGGTATTCACCAATTCATCGGGCAACATAGTGATTTTATCGCCGGGCATATAGACCGTTGACATCCGTCCGCGAGCGATCAGATCGATCGCGTCGCCACGTTGTATGCCCAGGGCCGGTGCTGCAATGTGAATGCCAACACGCAACTTACCTTCGCCAAGATCGACCACGGAAAATGCATCATCAATCTCGGTCGTTGTGACGTCATCGATAGAAAAAGCCTGCACATCAGCGACCGGCAAATCAGTCGGCAGAGCGGGTACCTGGATTGCAGGGAACGCTACGCCTTTCGGGAAATTTTCAAAATGGAATTTCGCCAGATGTAAATCTTTAGGGCTGCTGATGCCACCAACGGCCAGCATCAGTCGCTGTGCCGAGGTTTGCATCACATCGCAGGCCTCAGCCAAGGCTTTGTATTCGATACTGTTTTTGTCCGGCTTGAACAACAATTGCAAAGCTAAAGGTTTCATCGCTTCTGGCAGGCGATGTTGTTTCAAGTCTTCTACATAACTTGCTTGTACAAGCAATTGCTGTTTCTTTTTTTCAATACCAGCCAACGCTGCTTTCAGTGACGCTTCAGGGGCAGCTTTATAACGACCACGGCCTTTTTTATAGAAATAGACAGGCGCAGTATGCAAAGCGAAAATCAATCCCGCCGCCTCAACAGGTTGCGGGGCATGACCATAATATTCTGTTCCTAGTTCGGCAAAACCAAACTCTTCCTGGCCGGCGACTTCCCATAAGAATTCCAGATCAATCTCGGCCGCGGCGGCTTTTGCTTGTTCTATCAAAGTAGAGGGATCGGGAGAAGCAAATTGCAGCAACACGTCTTTCGCTTTGATTTTGCTGCGCTTGCCGCTTGCTAACTCAACCTGATAGGCCTCGCCCGCCTGTGACATCACGCTACCTGCTTTGAAATCGCCAGATTCTTCGAAAAATAAATTCATTCAATACTTCTTTATAAACATCAATGTTTGTAAATCGCCATGCATCACGCTCTGACAAATTACCGATTTTTAGGGAGTATGCTTAATTTCAGTTGATTTATCATGACGAACCAACGAGCTTTAAATTTACTCCCCTCCAGTATACCTAGTACATTTATCCGATCTACGCTTAAGCATCAGTCCGGATAAGGTCAAGCTGTCGTCGCTGCCATTGTTGATCGAGACTCACAATCGCCGGTAAAAATACTTCCGTGACCAACAAACATCCCCCTTTACGCCAAAACAAAGAGCGACGTGCTGGCAAAGCATGCGCAGTCATATCGGGCACAGCCAGTTTGATTCTTCGCATTAATGGATGACCATTGTGCAAGCGTGCATAAGACAACACGCCGCGTTCCACTAAGGGATCGTTAAATAAGGTGCTACCGAGAGATTTTTCACCCAAGGCATGAAACAAAGGCCATTGACTCGCCGTCGCCGACAGCGGCACCACGGTATGTCCGTAAATCATGGCGACACCATCACAACGCAACAAGACTTCACGCTGATGGACTTTGGCAGCACGCGCCAAACCAATCGCAGCATACTCATCCTGCAAACAACGTGTCTTATGCTGCGACAAACGTTGTACTCGAAATTGATGACAACGCGCGACTAATCTGGCAGTCAATGAGTCACGATTACTGAGCCAGTCTTGCATTTGAGGTCGGGTATCAACCGTATTCACGTGCTCTACCCAGTTCGCCAAAGTCGGTCGATAAGTCGGTCGCTGCGCAGATTTTGGACTAACGGCAAATTGAGATTCAATCATGCGGCACCACACCATCGCAAAATGCAAGCACCTGCGCAAACATCGTGGCAAACTCTGCCAGGCCGTGGTCGCTGCCTTCAATAATGACTTGTTGCGCATTTTGATAAAAAGCCACCATTTCGCGCCAGTCCAGAACCTCATCACCCGTCGCTGCCAAGAGCAGGTAACGTTGAGGGCGGCTTATTTCCTGTATCGCCAACGCCCTTAATTCATCCACATACTCTGATTTAAACTCAAAGACTTCATTGCTATGGTAATAAGTAGTGACGCCGACATAACTTTCTAATTCACGCGGTGGTTTGACAGCTGGATTCACAAGGATGGCTTTACAAGCGTACCTTTCCGCCAACCACGTGGCGTAATATCCGCCTAATGAGGAACCAACAATCGTTACCGTGCTGGGGTCAACCCCTTTTAAAATTTGCTCCGCCTGCGCAATGGCCGCTGCAGGAGACGGTGACAACGCGGGGCAAAAAAATTCTGCCTCTCGTCCGCAACGCTGCATATATTCTTGCATGGCACGCGCCTTAAACGAGGCAGGTGAGGATCGAAAGCCGTGCAAATACAAAATCATGCTACGACTGCCTCAGGTGTGTGCTTTTCTTTGAGTGCGGTCAATAATTTTTGATGTACGCCACCAAAACCGCCATTGCTCATGACCAGTACATAATCACCCGGCCGTGTTTGATCAACAATTGCCTGCACCAATTCTGGCAAATGTTTGAAGCTTTGCGCTTTATTTCCCAGTGGTGATAAAGCCTCGTCCAGATCCCATCCTAAGGCATCTTTTCCCTCTTGCGCGCCATAACCAAAGACCAGATCGGCTTCATTCAAACTTTCCGGCAAGGCTTGCTTCATGGTGCCAAGCTTCATCGTATTTGAACGAGGTTCCAATACTGCCAAAATTCTGGATGAACCGACTTTGCGGCGCAGACCGCCGACCGTCGTCGCAATCGCGGTGGGGTGATGGGCAAAATCGTCAATCACGGTCACACCGTTTTCTACGCCACGGATTTCCATGCGACGTTTGACATTCACAAACTCAGACAAAGCGGCAATGGCGATCGCCGGCGTGACGCCGACATGACGTGCAGCAGCGATGGCGGCTAAAGCATTTTGACGGTTATGTTCGCCGTTTAATTGCCAATGTACAGTTCCTTGCAAGGTGTCATTGAAAATCACATCAAAATCTTCACCCTCACGCAACACCAGACGCCAGGCCTGATCTTGCCCGAAAAATTCTTTCTCACTCCAACACCCACGCGCTACGACACGCGTCAGTGATTCGTCTTTGCCATTCACGATTAAACGGCCAACCCCCGGCACGGTACGTACCAAATGGTGGAACTGTGTCTCGATCGCCGTCACATCCGGAAAAATATCGGCATGATCGTATTCCAGATTATTCAGAATGGCGGTTTTGGCATGGTAATGGACAAATTTACTACGCTTATCAAAAAAAGCCGTATCGTACTCATCGGCTTCAATGACAAAAAAGTCAGATGTTTGCTTTCCATGCAGACGCGCCGAAATTCCAAAATTCAACGGCACGCCGCCAATCAAAAAACCTGGTGCGTACCCTGCGTACTCAAGTATCCACGCCAACATGGCTGAAGTCGTGGTTTTGCCATGTGTGCCGGCGACTGCTAACACCCACTTATCGCGCAAAATATGGTCGCCCATCCATTGTGGCCCCGATACGTAAGGCAAACCGCGATTCAGGATTTCTTCCATCAAAGGATTGCCACGCGAGACCACATTGCCAATCACATATAAATCCGGTTCCAGCGCCACTTGTTCAGCACCAAAGCCCTGCGTCAGTTGAATGCCCTGCGATTCAAGTTGCGTGCTCATGGGTGGATAGACGTTAGCATCACAACCTGTCACCGTGTGCCCAGCCTCTTTTGCCAAAACAGCAAGTCCACCCATGAAGGTGCCGCAGATACCTAAGATATGAATATGCATAATTTCAATTAATTTCAGAATCCCGTAATTCTACCTGAGAGCAGCGTGGTTTCCCTATGCACGAAGGGATAGATCTTGAGTTATGATGCCAACATGATGATCCAAACTCCCACTGAAGCAGAAGCATTGCGCGCCGAAATCGCCGCCCTTGCCGCCCGCATGATCGCTGAAGACGGCGCTGATTACGCCTCTGCCAAGCGCAAAGCAGCCAAACAACTACTCGGCAATCAAAAGCTCAAAGGCGACGTCTTACCCGACAACGAGCAAATTGAACAAGAAGTTCGTGAATACAACGAATTGTTCTTCGGTGATACGCAACCACAACGACTTTTGCAATTAAGACAACTCGCCGCCCGATTAATGGCAGAATTTGAGTGTTTCAATCCCTATCTGGTTGGGGCTGTTTTAAATGGCACCGCTGGCGCGCACTCCGACATTTATCTACATCTTTATACCGACAATAGCAAAGATGTCGCGATCTTCTTATTAAATAAGGATGTGCAGTTTGAAGTCTCTGAAACCTTTAACAAGCGCAATGAAAGTATCGAGACCCTGAGTTTTATGGTTGAAAATGAAGGCGTCCATCTGGTGTTACATGACCATGATGGCATCCGCAGCAGTAATGGAAAAAGCGTTGAGCGTGCCAATTTGGCAACTTTACAAGCATTGATATCCAAAGAAACTGAATAAATCATGAATAAAAAAATAATTTCTATCTCAGCCATCATTGGCGCACTTGGCTTAGGTTTGGGCATCTATGCAGGCAATCTGAACGCCAACGCAGATACGCCGCAAGATAAAAATGTCGCCCAATTGCTGGCCAGGACATTACCGGATAGTGCTGCCAGGCCACAGGCTCTGAGTCAATGGAAAAATCATTTTCTGGTGGTGAATTTTTGGGCTACCTGGTGCTCGCCTTGCGTACAGGAAATGCCTGAATTATCAGCTTTGCAAAAAGAATTCCAAGGAAAATCCGTGCAAATCATCGGACTTGGCATCGATAGCCCCAGCAATATTGCGGATTTTGCCAAAAAATATGAGATTAGCTACCCTTTATATGTCGCAGGGTTGGATGGTAGCGAATTATCACGCCAGATGGGTAATCAAGCAGGTGGACTGCCATTTACGGTATTAATTAACGGCAACGGCAAGGTCGTGAAAACTTATCTCGGACGACTGAAGATGGGCGAGCTACGTGCCGACATCACCAAATTTTCTGCGGAAAAGCTTAAGTAAGTCGTTTTTTTCTTGCCAATCTGTAGTCATTAGCGGCAAAATGCGGCCATCTTCGTCAAATTGAATCCGACTATGGCAAGCAAACTGCTGCTACTGAATGGCCCCAATCTGAATTTGCTCGGCACCCGCGAGCCTGCCACCTATGGCGCAACGACTCTGGCCGAAGTGGAGGCCGCCGCGCAAAAACAAGCACAAGCAGCTGGCGCTGAGCTCGCCGTTTTCCAAAGCAACCATGAAGGCGCCTTAATTGACCGCATTCACGCGGCCCGCCTGGAGCTTGTCGACGCCATCGTCATCAATCCAGGCGGATTGACGCATACCAGCGTTGCCTTGCGCGACGCATTGGCCGGCGTTGCCATCCCATTTATTGAAGTTCATATCTCCAACGTTCATCAACGCGAAGCGTTCAGGCATCATTCTTTCTTGTCGGCAATTGCAAAAGCTGTGATTTGCGGTTGCGGTACCGATGGTTATCGCCTTGCCATTGATTTTTCTCTAAAAAATATCTAATTTCTTTTAACTTCGTTCATTTAACGTACATTTTCATTTAATTTAATGTACAATCCGCAGTCCGGCAGCATTGCAAGAACTGTCAAATCGTTCTATATTGCGCCCTTCAGATAATTCAGAACTACTTTTTTTAAGGGGATTACACATGGATTTAAGAAAACTCAAGACCCTGATTGACCTCGTTGCAGAATCGGACATTGCCGAACTCGAAGTGACCGAAGGCGAAGGTAAAGTCCGCATCGTTAAGTCTTCCGCCTTACCCCAAAACCAAGTCGTCATGATGCAGCAACCACAAGCGCATCAACCAGCAGCGCCCGCCGCCGCTCCAGCACCCGTTGCAGCCCCTGTTGCAGCAATACCAGAAGGCCAAATCGTCAAATCGCCAATGGTCGGTACTTTCTACCGCTCTTCTTCGCCAGGCTCCGCCCCATTCGCAGACATCGGCAAACAAATCAGCAAGGGCGATACGCTGTGCATTATCGAAGCAATGAAATTGTTAAATGAAATCGAAAGCGATTTCGACGGTGTGATCAAACAAATTTTGGTCGAAAATGGTCAGCCTGTTGAATATGGCCAGCCATTGTTCGTCATTGGCTAATCCGGGCTAGCGTGTTCATTTTTCCGACACCAAGAGCTGCAACCATTGCCACAGCAAAGTTAAATCATGTTTGAAAAAATTCTTATCGCCAACCGTGGTGAAATCGCGCTCCGTATTCAGCGCGCATGCCGCGAGATGGGTATCAAAACCGTGGTTGTGCATTCTGAAGCCGACCGCGAAGCAAAATACGTCAAACTGGCCGACGAATCTGTTTGTATCGGCCCTGCACCATCAAATCTGAGCTACCTCAGCATGCCTGCGATTATTAGCGCCGCGGAGGTTACTGACGCACAAGCGATCCATCCTGGCTACGGTTTCTTATCCGAAAATGCCGATTTCGCTGAACGGGTAGAGCAATCCGGCTTTGTTTTCATCGGTCCACGTGCAGAATCTATTCGCCTGATGGGTGACAAGGTGTCCGCTAAACACGCCATGATAGAAGCAGGTGTACCTTGCGTACCGGGTTCTGAAGGCGCCTTGCCAGATGATCCAAAAGTCATTGTTCAGACCGCTCGCAAAGTAGGCTACCCTGTCATTATCAAAGCAGCCGGTGGCGGTGGCGGTCGCGGTATGCGCGTCGTCCACACTGAAGCCGCATTACTTAATGCAGTGACCATGACCAAAGCCGAAGCAGGTGCGGCATTTGGCAATCCAGAAGTTTACATGGAAAAATTCCTGGAAAATCCACGTCACGTAGAAATCCAGATTCTCGCCGATCAGCATGGCAACGCCATCTGGCTGGGTGAACGCGATTGCTCCATGCAACGCCGCCATCAAAAAGTGATTGAAGAAGCGCCAGCACCGGGCATTCCACGCAAGTTGATCGAAAAGGTCGGCGACCGTTGTGCTGCCGCCTGTCGCAAAATTGGTTACCGTGGCGCAGGTACTTTTGAATTTTTGTATGAAAACGGAGAATTCTATTTCATCGAAATGAATACCCGTGTTCAGGTTGAACACCCAGTGACAGAAATGATCACTGGCGTCGACATTGTACAAGAGCAGATCCGCATCGCTTTCAACGAGAAATTGCGCTTTAAGCAAAGCGACATTACGATCAGAGGCCACTCGATTGAATGCCGTATCAACGCCGAAGACCCGTTTAAATTCACGCCGTCGCCAGGCCGTATTACGTCATGGCATACGCCAGGCGGACCCGGGATTCGTGTTGACTCACATGCATATGCAGGCTATTTCGTCCCGCCTAACTACGACTCTATGATTGGCAAAGTTATTTCCTACGGCGAAACACGCGAGCAAGCAATCCGCCGCATGCAAATCGCCCTGTCAGAAATGGTCGTTGAGGGTATCCAAACGAATATCCCGCTGCACAGAGAATTGATGATCGATGCACGCTTTATCGAAGGCGGCACCAATATTCATTATCTGGAACACAAACTGGCCGATATGCCAGATTTGTCGAAGAAAAATAAGTAAAGCTTAAGACCTCTTAACACAGGGGCACAAAGGGCACAGAAGGATTAGAATAAGGTGTATTCTTTATATCAAATCCGGATGTTGCCCTTTGGCGTTTTCTCTGCGTCACTTGTATTAAGCCTGTTGGTTATAACGTAGGAATAGAAAGTAATAAAATGGCTTGGATAGAAATTGTCATCGAAGTAGCGCGCGCACATGCAGAACAGTTATCGGACGCCTTGATGGATAGTGGCGCTTTATCTGTGTCTGTTGAAGATGCCGATGAAGGAACTGAAGATGAAAAGCCATTATTTGGTGAGCCAGGCATGGAACCGGATGAAGCGGCCTGGGATCGCAGCCGCGTCGTCGCTCTGGCAGAAACTGACAGTGATCATGCAACCATCGTTGCAGAAGCAGCAGCATCCATTGGCTTGGCAAACACACCAGAATACAGCATTCGTCGGGTTGAAGAACAAGACTGGGTACGCTTAACCCAATCCCAATTTGACCCCATCCATATTGGTAAAAATATCTGGGTTGTACCGAGTTGGCACGATGCACCAGATGCGAACGCATTGATCCTCGAATTGGATCCCGGACTAGCGTTTGGCACCGGTAGCCATCCTACCACTCGTTTGTGTATGGAATGGCTGGAAGAGCATGCACCAAAAGACTTAACTGTTCTGGATTACGGTTGCGGTTCCGGCATTTTGGCCATGGTTGCTAAAAAATTAGGCGCACGTCAGGTCATTGGTGTTGATATCGACCCGCAAGCAATCGAATCTGCGCAATACAATGCTGAACGTAATCAATGCGATATCGACTATGCATTGCCTGCAGAGTTTGGCGTAGCGCACCCCGCAACAGAAAAATTTGACGTCGTGGTCGCCAATATTTTATCTAGTCCACTCAAATTGATGGCGCCAATGTTGGCTGGTCGGGTTGCGGCTGGTGGTTCATTAATTTTATCCGGTGTATTAGCACGTCAGGCTGAAGAAGTCGCGGCGGCGTATGCGCCATTTATTCAACTTAGCGTCTGGGCTGAGCACGAAGGTTGGGTCGCTCTTTCCGGCCAATTAGCAGGATAAAGCTATGGCACTTGCCACCCGCTGCCCCCACTGTCAGACAAGCTTCAGAGTCGCCAACGACCAACTGAAATTACATGCTGGCCTGGTGCGCTGTGGCTCGTGCCAGCAAACCTTTAATGGCGTCGAACATTTGATTCCTTTGGATGTCGCAAAAGCGACGTCTGCTGCGTCGACAAGTCGTGAAAAAAAACCTGCGCCAACGGAAGAATCATCAGCATCAGCATCAGCATCAGCATCAACATCGACGCCAGCATTTATGCAGCGTGAAGTTCAAAATGATGTAGAAGAAGCTGCCGGACATGATGTATTTACTGCATCGGCGCCTGAGGAAGAAAAATTCCTTGCAGATAATGCGCCCCCAGAGCCGGAAGCGCCTGCAAGCAACAGCGTAATGGCCGCATCAACTCAGGAATTACTGCCAGATTCCGCAGCATCTTTAGATTTTTTATTGGGCGATGCTGAAAGCGACGCGGCGCCCACGTCTCTGACACCTGCTGACAGTATCGCAACACAAGCAGAACTAGAAAGCAAAGCCGCTTTACTTTCGCCAGGCGATCCTGGCTGGTCAACCACCGACACACCAGAAAATGTCAATCACGAGGTGGACATCGAACGTAGTCATCAAGCGGACGCGGAGTTGGCAAACATCGATTTTTCTGCTGGAAAAAGCGATAACGAGCCACACGAGCCGTATATCGGCGATGCCGAAGCAGCATTAGAACAACACGCTGCGCGCGCAGTGGATTCAGACAACGAATCCACTGCTGATCTGACATCTGAAGAGAAACCAGATTTTGTCATCAAAGCAGAACGTGAACAAAAGCGCGGTCGTATTATCCGTATCGCAATGGGGGTGTCTTGTTTGCTGCTTTTACCGCTTTTATTACTGCAAGCGGTCTATATTTTTCGCGTTCAAATTGCGGCCAATTATCCAAATAGCAAGGCCATTTTGGTTCAGGCTTGCGGCCTGATGCATTGCGAGATTCCACTGCCAGCGCAAAAAGAACTCATTACGCTAGAGTCTAACGAACTTGAATTGCAGCCAGACGGCAAGATATTTTCACTCGTGATGCAACTGCAAAATAACGGCACGACGCAACAGGCGTGGCCGCATATTGAACTTGTGCTCAATGATGAAAAAGAAAAAGCAGTGTTACAAAAAGCTTTCACACCAAACGAGTACCTGGCAGACAAGGCGCTTTTGAGTAAAGGCTTTACGCCGAAGAGCCAGCAAAATATTACTGTGTATTTTGAATTACCAAAACTCAAAGCAGCAGGCTATCACGTTAGCCTTTTTTATCCTTGAAGCATCTGGTTACTCTGTTGCTGATATATTTTCTGCAACAGAGTGATTTGAAATACAAACTAATATTTATTACTTATTACTTATTACTGATAACTTAAGGTTTCTTGAGTAACGCCAGCGCCAGAGCAAGCATTGCACCAACTTTGGCATTGTGTTTTACCAGAGCGATATTCGTTGCCAAGCTGCGACCACCGGTCAGCTCTTTAATCCGACTTAATAAAAATGGCGTAACCGCCTTACCTGTAATGCCTTGTAATGCCGCTTCTTCCAGCGCCTGCGACGTGATGAGATCAATTTCTTCGGTTGGCATTGCATCGCTCTCTGGAACCGGGTTGGCGATGACAACGCCACCGCGCAAGCCAAGTTGCCATTTAGCGTGTACAAAATTAGCCTGCTCTTCTGCAGTATCCAATTGAAAATCTGCGAGATATCCACTATCTCGTGTGAAAAATGCCGGGAACGCCTTCTGTCCGACGCTGACCACAGGTACGCCATACGTTTCCAGATATTCCAACGTCAAGCCCAGATCGAGAATAGATTTAGCGCCAGCGCATACGACGGCGACCGAGGTCTGCGCTAGCTCTTGTAAATCTGCCGAAATATCAAAACTGGTTTCAGCACCGCGATGCACACCACCAATACCGCCAGTAACAAACACAGAAATGTCGGCCAATTCTGCACAGATCATGGTCGCTGCAACGGTCGTTGCCCCTAGTTTTTTACTCGTCAACACATAAGGCAAATCGCGACGACTGACCTTCATAGCATCTTTCGACTGTCCCAACAATTCCAACTCTGCATCCGATAAACCAATATGAATTTTCCCAGCGATAATAGCGATGGTCGCGGGGACGGCCCCCTGCTGGCGAATTATTTGCTCGACTTCACGCGCCGTCTGCACGTTTTGTGGGTAAGGCATACCATGTGAAATAATGGTCGATTCTAAAGCAACGATCGGCTTGCCGGATAGTCGGGCAGCGCTGACCTCGTCAGAAAAATTCAAATAGACGTGCATAAGGATTCCTCGGTAAATAGGGATGGGTGCAGGCTTTGCGCGACGGTCGAGGCCGTCTTCAGCGTCAGTGCCGCCAAAATCTGTCCGCGCTGGCAAGCAAGTTTTAAATCTGTCGGCGCCTCACTCAACGACCAGCATACACCGGCCACAAACGCGTCCCCAGCACCAGTTACGTCCACGATTTCATCAGGATGAACCGGTGCAGCCGGAAGTACAATCCAATCGTCACTACCTTGACTATGACTGAAAAGAACACCACCCTCACCCAGCGTAACGATCACATCTTGTACGCCTTGGGACTGAAGATGACGGCCAGCAGCGATGATCTCTTCGTGATTCGCGAAAGAATTGCCGTGTCGCTGCTCCAATTCAGCCTGATTCAGAATCAGCAAACGCAAACCAGCCAAATGCTCAGGCAAACGAGCCATCTTGGGCTGCGAAACAGCAACAATAACTAAGGGGATCAGAGAGTGTTTGGCTTCATCCAATAATAGTTGGATGCTTTCCAGCGGTAAATTGAGATCCGCTACGGTCATTATTGCGTTCGCTCTTTGTTGTTGGCGACTAACAAGAAATTCGGAGGTGATGGTTTCACAAAGTTCCATATGCGCCATGGCTAACACTAACTCACCTGCATCATTGAGTAATGCCGTATAAGTCCCGCTTAGCGCGCCAGCAACCTGAAGACTGGCGCCAACATCAATACCGATAGAATCAGCCTGCGCTAACAAGCTTTGCCCGGCTGCATCATCACCAACTGCGCACAACAAACGCGTGGAGGCACCTAAACGTGCCAGGTTTTCAGCAATATTACGTGCCACGCCGCCATAACTTTCCTCTTGATACACCGGATTTGAGGTGCCCAACTGCAGCGGCGCTTTGCTACGCAATTTGCGATCAATATTCGCGCCGCCAATACACACAACAGGACTTAGATCAGGTAAGACATAGGCACGGCCTAGTATACGGCCATCTTTGGTCAGGTTGGCAACATAACCCGCCACTGCCGATCGAGACAATTGTAATTGTGTTGCTAATTCCTGCTGAGAAATATACGGATTTGCTCGCACTAGTTCAAAGAGCTGATCCTTTTTTGACATCGTTTTACCCATATTTTTTACCGCAGAAAATATCGCGCAAATTTAAGGCGCGTAGAAAAAAAACTAACAATGCACGCACTATATCAAACATTTGTTTAAATTTATAAACATTTGTTTTTTTGATTATCTAACTTTTTTACGTACTTTTCTTTGATCGCCAAATTACATCGCCAATATGTCATGCGATATTTGACAGCATCACCTATCAGCCCCACAATCCTAAATGCTGGCAGAGCAATAAAGCGAGATCAAAATCATAAAAATGACCGCTTGCCTTGTCGCAAAGACGCTCAGCAAGTCTTAAAATTGCACAAAATTTCACCAAAAAATTAAGAATGCGCTTGACGAGCCGATTAGCGCATAGTTAAATACGAAATCGATTGCGCAAACGATTGCGCAACCACTTTTTATCGAGAAAATTGCATCATGAAGCCACGGATAACTGTAGTCGGCAGCGTCAATATGGACCTGGTCTTTCGCACACCACGCATGCCTGCGCTCGGCGAGACTTTGCATGGGCATGAATTTCGACAGATTCCTGGTGGTAAAGGCGCGAATCAGGCAGTCGCTGCTGCTCGTCAGGGTGCGAAGGTAAGCTTCATAGGCGCGGTGGGTGATGATGGTTTTGGTGCCTCGTCGTTACAATGCCTGACGGCTGAAAAAATCGACGTGACGTACTTGTCGACCATTCCAGGCGTCGCAACCGGTGTTGCGGGAATTCTGGTTGAAGATGGCGGCGACAATAGCATCGTCCTGGCAGCAGGCGCGAATGGTAGTTTATCGGCGACACATATTGCTGCTGCGCGTTCTGCCATATCTGCAGCAAAACTCTTGCTATGCCAGCTTGAAACCCCGCTGGCAACCGTGGAAGCTGCGATCGATATCGCGCGTGATCTCGGGGTCAGAGTCATTCTGAATCCAGCGCCGGCACAAAATTTAAGTCCAGCCCTGTTAAAGAAAATTGATTTCCTGATTCTGAATGAAACAGAAGCTTCGCAGCTGAGTGGTATTGCGGTCACAGATCAAACTACAGCACGCTCAGCATCACAAGTTTTATCGGGCTTTGGCGTCGCCACAATCATTTTAACAATGGGCGGTCATGGTGCCCTGATTACCGAGCAAACTGGTAGCCAATTTATCCCTGCCATCAAAGTCGACGTTGTCGACACCACTGCTGCGGGCGATACGTTTGTCGGTGCCTTTGCTGTAGGAATCGCACACGGTTTAAGCGTCCTGGATGCAAGTATCGAAGCACAATATACTGCAGCAATGACCGTCACAAAATTGGGCGCACAAACCTCAATTCCGCGACGTCAGGAAGTTCTGGACTTTATGTCCACACGAAAAACCGCGTAATAAAGCAGCATATTGCTGTGATCGGCTCGCAGTTTAAAAACGGATAAGAAACATCAGTATTTGATAAAATTTTGCCACCGTGTCAGAGCATTCACCATTGACATGATAGGCTAGTGAGAACGGTTGATCGATTAATTGTAGATATGCTAGCGTCAGCACCCATAAATCGCCATTAAACGCCCACACTACGAAAACATTACGAAAAACTAAGACGACATCACGCAGACATCTAAAAAAGGAAGCTCTTATGAAACTCAAGCAAATTTGCCTGTCTATGGCTGGTCTGTTAGCAGCAAGCAGCGTCTACGCTGCCGATCCAAAAGTAGCGGTGATCTACGATGCCGGCGGTAAATTTGATAAGTCTTTCAACCAATCAGCGTCCGAAGGTGCTGAGCGTTTCAAGAAAGAAACAAAAATCAATGTGATCGAAGTGCAAGTTGCCAGCGATACTCAAGCCGAACAGATGTTACGTAATCTGGCTCGTAAAAACGTCGACCTGATTGCTGCGATTGGATTTGCACAAGCGCAAGCCGTCCAAAACATCGCTAAAGAATTTCCTAAATCTAAATTTGTCATTATTGACGGCATCGCCAAAGGCGACAACGTCAATTCCGTTCTGTTTAAAGAACAAGAAGGTTCGTATCTTGTCGGCGTCGCAGCAGCTTTAACCAGCAAATCAAAAAAGCTAGGCTTTATTGGCGGCATGGACATTCCTTTGATCCGTAACTTCTCATGCGGTTATACCCAAGGTGCCAAAGCAACCGACAGCAAAATTGACGTTGTGCAAAATATGGTTGGTACAACCACAGCCGCCTGGAACGATCCAGCAAAAGGTGGCGAACTGGCGCGTGCTCAGATGGAACGTGGCGTTGATGTGATCTTTGCGGCAGCAGGCGGTAGCGGCATGGGTACGCTGCAAGCGGTCAAAGAAAAAGGCAAATTAGGTATCGGTGTCGATTCCAATCAAAATTACATTCACCCTGGCAATATGCTGACTTCCATGGTCAAACGTGTCGATCAAGTCATTTACGACAGTTTTATGGAAGTTAAAAACGGCACCTGGAAAGGTGGCGTAACGTACAAAGGTCTGAAAGAAGGCGGTGTTGACTGGGCGTTGGACAAAGACAATCGCAGCGTGGTGAGTGCCGACGTCGAAAAACGCGTCAATGCAGCAAAGCAAGACATTATCAGCGGGAAGATCAAAGTAGTTGATTTCCGCGATGCAAACAAGTGCCCGGTCTGATTTAAGATCTGGCAAACGGGGCGCTGTTGGATAGCGCCCCGAAATTTTTACAATGGCGTATTAAGCCCCGCCCTTATTTATTATCATCTGGAATCCCGAAAGTATGCAGCCAGCCGTCGAATTTCAACACATCTCCAAACGCTTTGGCGCTGTACAGGCCAATCGCGATGTGAGTTTTTCCATTGCACCAGGCTCAATACATGGCGTCATCGGTGAAAATGGGGCGGGTAAATCAACGCTGATGAGTATCCTGTATGGTTACTATCAAGCGGACAGCGGCAAGCTCTTGATCAACGGTCAGGAACAACAGATACGCAACAGTCACGAAGCCATTGTCCTTGGTATCGGTATGGTTCATCAACACTTTATGTTGGTCGAAAATATGACGGTGCTAGATAATGTCATGCTCGGCGGTGAAGGTGGTTTTCGTCTGGCGCAGCGTCGCAAAGAAGTCGAAGCTACCTTGCGTGACATCTGCAAACGCTACAACCTCGATGTTGATCCATTGGATAAAATTGAAGATTTATCAGTTGGCGTGCAACAGCGCGTCGAAATTCTGAAACAAATTTATCGCAGCGCAAATATCCTGATTCTGGATGAGCCCACAGCCGTGCTGACGGTACAAGAAACTGCCTCGTTATTTGAAGTTTTACGACTCTTTAAAGAACAAGGCAAAACGATCATCTTGATCACCCACAAACTCCAAGAGATTCTCGACATCACGGATGAAGTCACCGTCATGCGGAGCGGCTCTGTCGTCGGCTCTGTCATCACCGCCAACACCAATAAAGAACAATTAGCGGAACTAATGGTCGGACGACCGATTGAAACTCAATTGCCACGTGCGCCCTATGCACCAGGTGAAACGGTACTGGATGTAAAGGGCTTAAATCTGATCAATAATCAGCAAGTCAGCTTACTCAAAGATCTGAATTTCACTATCCGTGCTGGTGAAATTGTTGCTATTGCTGGTGTGTCTGGTAATGGCCAAAGCGAGTTGTTGGAAATTTTAAGCGGCATGCGCTTGCCGACCAGCGGCACTATGACGATGAATGGCAAAGCGCTGCCCTTTTCCGGACGTAAAGACGCGGATGGTCTGCCTGCCGAGTATCGTGAACGGGGCATAGGCCATGTACCAGAAGATCGACTGCGAGATGCCGTCATTAAAAATTTTTCTGTGACGATGAATAGTTTCCTCGGCTATCAGAAAAAATTAGGCAAGGCGTTTGGCTTACTCGATTACAAACAAATTCTGAGTAACTGCAACGATATGCTACGTAAATTTGACGTGCGTCCTGCCGATCCCCATTTGCGTATTGCCTTGTTATCGGGTGGCAATCAGCAAAAGGTGGTGATGGCGCGCGAAATTGATGCGAATCCAAAACTCATGCTGGTAGGCCAACCGACGCGCGGCGTTGATATTGGTACGATAGAAAGTTTGCATGCGCGCTTGCTCGCCATGCGTGACTCGGGCATAGCGATTCTGCTGGTTTCGGTCGAGTTAGAAGAAGTGCGCGCTTTGGCAGACCGTATTTTGGTCATGTCGAGCGGGTCGATTACTGGCGAATTAAAAATTGAAGAATTTGATGCGACTCGTATTGGCTTGTTAATGGGTGGGTTGCACAAGCATTAGGGCTTACGCCGCCGTTTCTGCCAATACTGACATCCGTCCCGAAAAAACATAAAGCTAATACTCATCCTACTAGCGACAATAGAACCTAAAGTATGAATCAAGCCGACCTTCCCCGCTGGGCCAGCGCCTTTGCACTACCATTACTCAATTTGCTATCGGCACTTCTGGTCGCTGCAGGTGTCATTTATTTACTCGGTGAAAGTCCCATTGAGTCACTACAAATTCTGATCAATGCGGCAGTACTCGACCCCGAAGGTCTCGGTTATACCTTGTTTTATGCGGCAACATTTATATTTACCGGACTGTCAGTCTCTGTTGCGATGCAAGCTGGTTTATTCAATATCGGTACTGAAGGTCAAATGTATATTGGTGGCTTGGGGCTGACTTTAGTGATACTGATGCTGGATGCCCATTTACCCGGCTGGATATTAATACCGCTTGCGATTGCAGGCAGCGCCATCTTCGGTGCCGCGTGGGCATTTTTACCGGGCTACTTGCAGGCAAAGCGCGGTAGTCATGTCGTCGTGACGACAATTATGTTTAATTTCATCGCAGCCAATCTGATGAACTACCTGATCATTCTGCTAATTCCAGATGGTCAGCAAAATCCTGCGAGTCGTTTGTTTGCCAACAGTTCATGGTTACCAAAATTAAATGCACTGTTTCGTGTCCTGGGTGAAACACCGCTCAATATCAGCTTCATTATCGCTATTTTTGCCTTGGTTGTTTACGGCGTCGCCGTCTGGCGCACCACCTGGGGCTATCAATTGCGGGCAACTGGTCTGAATCAACATGCCGCGCATTATGCAGGTATCTCGATCAAAAAAACCATCGTTGTGACAATGATGATTTCTGGCGCATTGGCGGGTCTGGCGGCAGTTAATTCAGTGATGGGCTCAACCCATTACCTGAACCTGAACTTCCCTGCAGGTGCTGGTTTTATTGGGATTGCGATTGCTTTGATGGGTCGCCAACATCCGGTTGGCATATTTTTGTCGTCAATTTTATTCGGCGCATTAATACAGGGCGGCTTTGATCTCTCGTTGGAGAAACCCAATATTCCTCCAGAGACCTTTATATTTATTCAGGGTCTGATTATTTTGTTCTGCGGTGCGATGGAAAATTTGTATGCGCCAGCTTTGTCCGCGCTGTTAAAACGTAAGGAAAAATGATGTTTGATGATTTTCAATTTTCCAGCATTCTGGTCGCAACTATCCGCAATGCGCCAGTCTTGATATTTGCTGCCATGGCTGGTCTGTTTGCTGAACGCAGCGGCGTCGTCGATCTGGCATTGGAAGGCAAAATGTTAGCTGCTGCGTTCGTCTCCGCATCGGTAGCTTACACGACACAAAACCCGTGGCTTGGTGTACTGGCAGGTGTCGGTGTGTCAGTCGCGATTGCGATGTTGCAAGGTTTTGTCAGCATTACCCAAAAAGGCAATCAGTTAGTTGCGGGGATTGCCATCAATATTGCGTTGAGTGGTCTGACGTTCGTATTAGCACAATTCTTCTTTATGCAAGGTGGTCGCACACCTGATCTGGGTGAGGCACGTTTGTTCGATATTGTTTTACCTGGATCTGCTGCCATCACCGATGTTCCTTTTATCGGATGGTTTTACACAAAGCTGCTTGGTGGTCACAGTATCTTGGTTTATCTCGCATTTGGCTTGATTCCACTGGTCCACTGGGTGTTATATCACAGTCGTTTTGGATTACGTCTGCGTGCCGTTGGTGAAAATCCGCATGCAGCTGATGCTGCGGGTGTAAATGTCGAACGTACCCGTTTTATGGCGATGTTATGTGCAGGCGTACTTTGTTCATTTTCAGGTGCTTATTTGTCCATCGTACAAAGTGGATTTTTCCTGCGCGATATGTCGGCAGGTAACGGCTATCTGGCATTGACAGCATTGGTGTTTGGTAACTGGCGTCCGCTACAAACCGCATTGGGTTGCCTGATGTTTGGTTTCTTCACTGCCCTACAAGTACAAATCGAAGGTGTTGTATTTCCAGTCATCGGTAAAGTGCCGGGTTCGTTGATTCAAATGATACCTTACGTCGTAACGGTGATCGTGCTCGCTGGGCTGATGGCGAAATCAGTAGCGCCCAAAGCCATCGGTGTGCCATTTGTAAAATCACGATAAAAATACACGCAATAAGCGATCTCACGGACATCATAAATACCGTCAGATCTTTGTCAGGCAACGCGCAATTTTCGGCCTCCTTGAACCGGGTCAACCACAACAAATCGCTTCGCGTCTGGGTTCTGCCTAATGGCCAGCCGGAGTTATTTTTTGGAGAACATCCATGCAAACCAAACACAAAGTCATTTTTGATACCGACCCAGGTGTAGATGATGCAATGGCGCTGTACTTTGCACTTGCCCATCCGGACATCGATGTCGTTGGGATCACCACGACTTTTGGTAATGTCTACGTTGAGCAGGCAACCATCAACGCGCTGTATCTGACACGTATCGCTGGCCGCCATATCCCAGTAGCGCAAGGCGTGAACGTTCCATTGGCAAAAGCAGCAGGTACGCCACCTGACTTTATCCATGGCGCTGACGGTTTGGGCAATCTGCCTTCACGTATCGACGTCGGCGGCAAAGCAGAAGTTGAAAGCGCAGCGGAATTCATCGTCAAAATGGCACGCCAACATCCAGGTGAAATTACGCTCGTGGCAGTCGGCCCATTGGGCAATCTGGGCCTGGCATTGAAGATGGAACCACAACTGCCTAAGTTGTTGAAAAAAGTCG
Organism: Undibacterium sp. SXout20W; assembly: GCF_049340285.1. Taxonomy (NCBI): domain Bacteria; kingdom Pseudomonadati; phylum Pseudomonadota; class Betaproteobacteria; order Burkholderiales; family Oxalobacteraceae; genus Undibacterium; species Undibacterium sp. SXout20W. The sequence continues at coordinate 52,102 of NZ_JBMPPH010000006.1, forward strand.
TCTTGATGGCGGGTGCCGTTGATGAACCAGGTAATGTTTCTCCGGTGGCGGAAGCTAACGTCTGGAACGATCCTGACGCTGCTGATCTGGTATTTACCGCTGGTTGGGACCTGACTATGGTTGGCCTGGATGTCACACACCGCGTAGTATTGCCTTCGACATTCTTTGCACGTCTGGCACAACATCACAAACACGTGGCAATGGATACCTTATCCCACGCTGTGAACTTCTACGCTAACTTCTACCAAAGCATTCGTCCAGATCTGGGCCATGCTTGCTATGGTCATGACGTCTTGGCGTTTGTCTGGTTAGTTGCTCCAGAAATTTTCGAAACCCAATCGGGTCGCGTACGCGTTGCTAAAGAAGGCATCGGCAATGGTCAGACCATGATGGCAAAACTGCCTATCCCGTATCCACAAGCAGGTTGGGAAGCCAGCAAACCCGAAACCCGCGTATGCATGAAAGTGGACGCTGAAGCCTGTTCCAAATTGATCGATGCAACCTTGAGCAGCGATTGGTTGCAAGCGCCTTTGAGCAACTAAGGAGCGATCATGCATATTCAACCAGTTGATTATCGTGATCCGGATGCTGCCAGAAAATTCACTGAAAGCCTGCATCAAACCGGCTTTGGTGTGTTGACCAACCATCCTTTGTCGCAAAATTTGCTCAACACCATTTATCAGGAATGGTATGAATTCTTCCAGACTGATGCGAAGAATCAATACACATTTGATGCTGAAAAAATGGATGGCTATTTTTCGCCAAAAATTTCTGAAACAGCCAAGGGCTTCGCGAAGCGTGACTTAAAAGAGTTTTACCACGTTTATCCATGGGGTCGCGTTCCATCGGAAGTATCGAATGCAGCACGCGAATACTATGTTGAAGGCTCTAAATTGGCCGCTGAGTTATTGCAATGGGTAGAAGATCATACCCCTGCAGAAATCAAAGCCAAGTATTCTATGCCTTTGTCAGACATGATTACGGACAGTGATCTGACTTTGTTACGCGTATTGCACTACCCACCATTACGCGGCGACGAAGAACCAGATGCGGTGCGTGCGGCAGCCCATGGCGACATCAATTTACTGACGGTTTTGCCAGCGGCGACTCAAGCCGGTTTGCAAGTGTTAGGCAAGGATGACGCATGGCATGACGTACCATGCGATTTTGGTATGTTGATCGTCAATATTGGCGACATGCTCGATGAAGCATCGCAAGGTTACTATCCTTCGACGATTCATCGTGTGCTCAATCCAACGGGCGAAGAAGCGAAAAAATCACGTATTTCTTTGCCGCTATTCTTGCATCCGCGTCCTGATGTTGTGCTTTCTGAGCGCCATACATCGGGTAGCTACCTGCAAGAACGTCTGCGCGAATTAGGCGTTAAAAAATAATACTCACGATTAGTGACGTTATAAAACAAAGGCATGCCGTTGAACGACATGCCTTTTTCACTGGAATAAAAAATGAATACTCAGGAATTGATCACCCAAGCAAACATTGCTCGTGAACGTGCATACGCGCCTTACTCAAAATTCAAAGTCGGCGCTGCAGTGCTGACCAACGACGGTAAAGTTTTTCATGGCTGTAACGTCGAAAACGCGTCATATGGCCTATGTAATTGTGCCGAACGCACCGCTTTGTTTAGCGCCGTTGCCGCAGGTTATCGCCCTGGAGATTTCGCCAAAATCGCCGTCACCGGCGACACCGAGGGCCCGATCGCACCTTGTGGTGCATGCCGTCAGGTGATCATCGAACTCGGTGGCCCTGAACTTGAAGTCGTGCTGACGAATGTTAAAGGTGATGTTAAAGAAACGACCGCTGGCGCGCAATTGCCGGATGCGTTTTATTTGAAGCCGGAATAAGTAGCGATAAATAGCGATGAATAGCTGTAAATAGCGGTAGCTTTGTACCCATGTCCCGCAAACGGGACATGGACCTTTATTCACACATCAATGTACCAGTGCAGTAAACGGCGGCACGTAAGCCAACAAGAACACAAACAAGCCAACCAACACCGCTAAAGCCAAGCTATGGAAGAACACGAAGCGCAGAATGCTGCTTTCATGCCCATACCAGCGCGTTGCAGTACTGGCAACCACAATACTTTGTGCATCTACCATTTTACCCATCACACCACCAGCACTGTTAGCAGAAGCCATCAGTATCGGATTCAAACCCAATTGTTCTGCTGTCGTTTTTTGCAAACCACCAAACAAAACGTTGGCTGCCGTATCAGAACCAGTCAAAGCAACACCCATCCAGCCCAATAAAGTACCGAAAATAGGATACAAGCTACCGGTATGCGCAAACGCAATTCCCAGTGTTGCATCGGTACCTGAATAACGTGTCAGATAACCCAGCGCCAACATCAGAACGATGGTCAATAAGGAATAACGCACTAACCAGATCGTGCGGAAATAGATTTTTATCAAATCCAGCAAACGATATTTCATCATCACACCGCTCAACAAACTGGCGATGAAAATACCGGTTCCTGTCGCAGATAACCAATTAAGGACGTAGACCGCTGGCTCTTTGTGTGGTGTGGTAACAACCGGCGCCACCTTTTGCACCATATTGTCCAGACCACTGAACGGGATTTTAAATATCGAAATCCCATCAACCCATTTTTTAAATTCTGGTACGCCCCAGATGAACACGAGAATAGTCAGAATGACCCATGGCATCCATGCCAACAAAAGCGCACGACGGTCGTGCTTTTTGAAAATCGCTGCAGCAGCATCCGCTTCGTGGCCATGCGGCTGTTCACTGGCAACGTCTGCTACACCGGAATCATCGGCATGACCTTTTAAAGATACAGAAGTCCACACCTTCGCCGGTTTCCAGACTTTGAGGAACAGGATCAGACTGACCATAGAAACAATCGCTGCGACCACGTCAACCAACCAAGGACCGTGATAGTTTGAAACCAGATACTGGGGAACAGCAAAACTTAAACCGGCGACCAGAATCGCTGGCCAGATTTGTAACATGCCACGGAAGCCGGCAAACGCCCATATCAGCCAAAATGGTACCAGCAAAGAAAACAGAGGCAAGATGCGGCCTATCATGCCTGACAATTGCATCAGATCAAGACCGGTTACAGCGGCCAGCGCGATGACTGGCGTCCCCAAGGCACCGTAAGCGACTGGTGCTGTATTGGCGATCAGACACAAACCAGATGCGGCAAGCGGGGAGAAGCCGAGACCGATCATAATCGCTGCAGTAACAGCAACCGGCGTACCAAAGCCAGCGGCGCCTTCAAAAAACGCACCAAAACAAAAAGCGATCAGCAGCAATTGTATGCGGCGGTCATCGGTGATGTTCGTGAGGCTATCTTGCAACACATTGAAGGAGCCATTTTCGATGGTCAGTTGGTGCAAGAAAATAATATTAAGAACGATCCAGCCAATCGGTAACAAGCCATATGCGGCACCAAAGCCTGCGGCATTCCATGCCAAACCTGCTGGCATCCCAAAACCCCAAATTGCGACTAAAAGTGCGCTAATTAAACCTAAGCCTGCGGCGTAATGCGCTTTCATGTGACCAAAAGCGATACAAGCTAACATCACGACGACGGGTATTGCCGCCATCAGCGCAGACATCCAAACATTCCCTAACGGGTCGTACACCTGACTCCAAACCATCCTAATCTCCTTTTTGTTTTATTCATGCAGCGAGCCTGCTTTTGCTCTCAGTTTTTGATGGTACGACAGGTCGATGCAAGAAAATCATCAATCAGGCATGAAATGAATTTCAGCAATCGTTGAATATTTTGAAGTTTTAATTAAAACACTATGCTATTCAAGTTAACGATGATAAAAAATTCTTTTTTGACAACTTAAGCTGGATTGAGCGCAATCTGAGACATGAACCCGGCACCGCGCGCGCGAAGGGACGCCAACTCAATATGAAATTTCACGCTAAGATACGGATGCACATCTTGCGAACAACGATGTCAATCTACCCTCATCCTCAACCATGCTGGAGAAATTAATGCTACACCGTGAAGAGTTTAATAGTATGACCGGACATTCTGATGAGTCTGAACCTATGAGTCGCCGTAATTTTATCCAGACTGCCATGGGAGTTGGTTTTGCAGCGGCGGCATTGCCTGTTGTCGCACAAACCATGATTAAAACAGACACAGCGGGCCTCGAAGATGGTCGGGTTAATTTAGAAGTCAGCGGCCAGCAAGTACCCATTTATTTTGCCAAACCACAAGGTAAATCGAACTTACCAGTCATTTTGGTCATTTCTGAAATTTTTGGTGTCCATGAACATATCGCCGATGTCGCTCGCCGCTTCGCTAAACTGGGTTACCTGGCAATTGCACCCGATTTGTTTATTCGCCAAGGTGATGTAAATCAATATCCATCGGTCGCAGAATTAATTCAGCATGTTATCTCTAAGGTGCCCGATGCTCAGGTGATGGGCGACCTCGACACGACAGTAGCGTGGGCAGGTAAAAATGGCGGTGATTTAACACGTCTTGGCATTACTGGATTCTGCTGGGGTGGTCGCATAACATGGATGTACTCAGCGCATAACCCGAACGTCAAAGCTGGTGCGGCCTGGTATGGTCGTCTGGTTGGCGCCCCTACGCCACTGTCACCTACCAATCCTATCGACATCGCCGCTGGTTTAAAAACGCCGATCCTAGGCTTATATGGCGCAAAAGATACTGGCATTCCTGTATCTACCGTCGAACAGATGAAGGACGCTTTAGCCAAAGGGCAAAGTCACTCGGAATTCAAAGTTTTTGAAAACTCCGGTCATGCATTTCACGCTGATTACCGTCCAAGCTATGTTGAAGCAGACGCGAAAGACGGTTGGGTACGCGCAGTTGCCTGGTTTAAAACACATGGCGTGGTGTAAGGTTTAGATCTGCACAATAAATGCCACCGGGATCTTTTTTGAAACAAGTTATCATTCAATGTCAGGTGGCCAGACCTAAATACAGAGCTGGATTTGCAGAATAGCCAGCTCTGTGTTTTAATTTGCAACCTTGTTGCAAATTATCCTGAGGTTTAAAATTCACTCCACCCTGATATCCATCTTAATTACCACCTCATTAGCTGGTTTATTAAGCATTACTGCTGCTGCGATCTTTTCATTTGCATTGCTGGCCAAAATGGTGGAGCGCATGGTCGCTTTGTCGGTCGGTATTATGCTATCGACGTCCTTATTACACGCACTGCCAGAAGCATTTGAATCCAAGGCGGATCCACACACTTTGTTCGCCTGTTTACTCGGCGGATTACTGGCATTTTTTCTGCTTGAAAAATTTGCCATATTGCGTCATTCACACCACCATGAAGGCGATGGTCATCATCACGAACATGGTCATGATGCAGATGAAGCAGGCAAAGCTGGCTGGATGATTTTACTCGGTGACGGGATGCATAATTTTACGGACGGTATTTTGATTGCCGCTGCATTTTTAGCCAATCCGCAATTAGGTTTCGTGACTGCCTTTGCGATTATCGCGCATGAAATTCCACAGGAGATCGGCGATTTTATTATTCTGCTCAATGCAGGTTTTAGTCGCACGCGCGCGTACATGTACAACCTCGCGTGCAGCATGATGGGCGTGCTCGGTGGCGTCCTCGGCTATTACACGTTAGAACACGCCAACGGCATGATTCCGTACGTGCTGGTGTGCGCATCCTCAGGATTTATTTATATTGCGGTCAGCGATTTGATGCCGCAAATGCAGCGTCGTACAACATTAAAAGAAACAATTCCACAAATTATTTTGGTCGCACTTGGCGTCGTCATCGTGCTGTTTGTGACACGACACCACTAATTCATTCATTTATTGATTCATTAATTGGATCACTAATTGGATCACTAATTGGATCGAAAAATGATCGAAAAATGATCAAAAAAAAGGGAACTCAAGTTCCCTTTTTTTTACCGTGCAACTGGGCGACTACTGTCCGAACACCATTCACTCCACGAGCCCGGATACAGCGCTGCACCCTTTAATCCGGCAACTTCTAACGCCAATAAATTGTGGCATGCAGTCACGCCGGAGCCGCATTGCATGATCGACTTCTCTGGATGCGTCAGTAAAGCAGACCATTCGATTTTTAACTGCGCGGCGTCTTTGAAGCGACCATCAGCCTGCAAATTGTCTTTAAAAAAGCGATTTAATGCGCCAGGTATGTGGCCACCAACGGGATCGATCGTTTCATTTTCACCGCGAAAGCGATCCGCTGCGCGAGCATCGACAACGGTCAACTCTGCGCTTGCAATATTGGCCAATACTCTGGCGACATCGACGTGCGACACCAAGGTCGTCTGCTCCGAAATGTCCCCTTTTCGTGCGTCAGGAACATCTGTTGTCAATGGAAAAGACTGTGCCTGCCATGCTGGCAAACCGCCATCTAAAACGGCGACGGCAGCATGGCCAACCCATCGCAACATCCACCACAAACGTGCGGCAAACATGCCCCCATGCGCATCATAAACAACGACTTGGGTGTCATTATTAATACCTAATTGACGCAAAGTTTGAATGAATTGCTGTTTTTCAGGCAGGGGATGACGTCCACGAAACACGCCATCAGCGCCCACTTTAGGTGCCGACAAGGATTGATCCAAATGGACGAATTGCGCGTGCGGAAGGTGTCCTGCTGCGTAAGCTAACGAGCCAGCATTGGACTCCATCAAATCATGTCGACAATCGAGAATCACCCACCGAGGATCTTGGACGTGGGCAGACAAATTGTGTGCGCTAATCAGCGTGGTGTAGGAAGATAAATGCGTCGGTAAAGGCATGGACAACTCCGCAATGTGTTGAATATTGAAAATCTTAGAAGCGGTGCAAATTCTGGCTCTCGCCGTGCAACGATCGCCGTGCAACTATTGCAGTCCAAAGCAATTTGGAAACACGCCATCATTTTAATCACAGGGACAATATCACATTGTGATAGTTGGGAGGTAGTCGACCGCAGTATCGACGAAAAAAAAAGCACGCTTTGATGAGTGCTTTTTTCGATTTTTGCCGGAAGGACACAAACTGCAGATACGCTCGACGATGCATTGCGCGGGTTGCCCCCGCGCCACAGGCAGTAACTTAAAATGACATGCGACGGCGATACCACTCGTGGAAATGTTGCATCCCATCTTCCATCGGTGATTGGTAAGGGCCAACTTCACTTTCACCACGTCCCAACAAAATTTTGCGGCCAGCATCCATACGTTGACCGATTTCATCATCTTCTATGCATGTCTCCATATAGGCTGCACGTTCCGCTTCGATAAACTCGCGTTCAAATAAAACGATTTCCTCCGGATAATAAAACTCGACAACATTCCGTGTTTTACCAGTTGACGTCGGCCATAAAGTAGAAACAACGAGCACGTGCGGATACCATTCAACCATGATATTCGGATACAGCGTCAGCCAAATCGCGCCGTATTTTGGCGGTTCACCATGACGGAACTGCAGTACCTGTTCTTGCCATTTACGGTACTTTTCAGAACCAGATTTCAGCAAACCGCTATTCACACCGACAGTTTGTACACTGTAATCTTCACCGAATTCCCAGCGCAAATCGTCGCATGTTACGAAGCTACCAAGCCCAGGGTGAAATGGTTCAACGTGATAATCTTCCAGATACACTTCGATGAAGGTTTTCCAGTTGTAATCACATTCGTGGACTTCGACATGATCGAGCATGTAACCCGTAAAATCGAGATCTTTGGTCACGCTAAGTTGCCCCATGCGTTCCATGACGTTATAGCCGTTTTGCTCAAACAGCAAACCATTCCAGTTTTGTAATGGCGTACGCTTTAAATTCAGGCACGGCGTGTCAGAGAAATGCGGTGCACCGATCAGTTCACCTTTGAGGTCATACGTCCAACGATGCAAAGGGCAAACGATATTATTGGTGTTACCACGGCCGTTAAACATCAGCGCCTGACGATGACGACAGACGTTAGACATCAACTCGATGCCGTGAGCGTTTCTCACGAGCATACGACCTTCATTTTCGGACTGTAAAGTCGCAAAATCACCCACGTTGGGTACCATCAGTTCATGACCGACGTAACGTGGACCAGCTTGGAACAAGTCCTTGATTTCACGTTGCAATAACGTTTCATCAAAATAGACATGCACCGGAAGTTGCGCGTCAGAACGCGCGAGTGTAGACAAAGAAGCCAGATCGGACATCCCCACCCCCCAAATTAATTTGCACCAACCTAAGAGAGAAAGAATCCACAAAAACCTGTTTTCGACTGGGGTTTCAATCCAGTCAAAAATTCAAACGATCAAACGACTTGAAGAGGAAATTTTGGACAGAACTGGTCATTATACCTGAATGTCTCAAATTTTGCCCGAATTTGCTTAACTTCCTGAGACAAATCAAGTCCTTAGCGCAGTTTGTACATCACCATGGTTCTTTTTTTGATTTGTGTCGCGGATAACACGCTCTGATTTTTTTAGTAAAAACCGTCTAATTCAATCGTGAATGCTATTGAAGCAGGCCAAATTTCAAGAATTGTCTATGAAATGATATTGATCATTATTTTCAAAGCGTTGCCTGAGTTCAATTGAATAACTTTTTGGCTATGCATTTATGTTGCATAGCAACTTGCCAGCGACTCCATCCAAAAACTACTCTCGACCTGGCTGAATTGAAAAACTAAAAAAAGCTAAGTTTGACTTCAGCCCCGCCCGGTTTCATTTAAAGCAAAATTTAAGAAAGAATTAAAATGAACAAAACACTGATGAAGAAGTTGTTTGCATTCTTAATCGCGTTGTCCCTGCTACCGGCACAGACATGGGCAGCAGGCTATACGGGTACAAAATATCCTATCGTGTTAGTACACGGCCTGTTTGGGTTCGATAACATCGGCCCCGTTGAATATTTTTATGGCATTCCTGCGGCATTGCGTGCTGATGGCTCCCAGGTTTTTGTCACGCAAGTGTCAGCCGCGAACAGCACGGAGGTTCGCGGTGAACAATTGTTAGCGGAAGTTCAGAGTATTTTAGCTGTCACAGGTGCCAGCAAAGTGAATCTAATCGGACATAGCCACGGCGGGCCTACAACTCGTTATGTCGCGTCAGTCCGCCCTGATTTGGTTGCCTCTGTTACTTCGATTGGCGGGGTGAACAAAGGCTCTAAATTTGCAGATTTTCTGCTTGGTGTTGCACCAGTAGGAAGCTACTCCAACGCCGTCGTCGTTTCTTTGAGTAATGGTTTGGCAAAACTGATCAGCTTTCTGTCAGGTCAGCCAAAGTTGCCACAAAATGCCCTGAATGCTGCCCAGTCGCTGAGCACTGCAGGCTCACTGAAATTTAATGTAGCCCACCCGGAAGGCATCCCGACAAGCGCATGTGGAGAAGGCGCGTATAACGTCCATGGCGTTGCGTATTATTCTTGGAGCGGCGCAAAACAAACAACGAACTTTTTTGATGTTTCTGATCCAGTTCTAGCGCTAACTTCCCTGGCGTTTAACGGTGAAAAAAATGACGGCTTAGTTGGTAGTTGCTCTTCGCATTTAGGTCAGGTAATTCGTGACGACTATGGCATGAATCACTTAGATGAAGTGAATCAAGTTATTGGTCTGGTTAACATCTTTGAAACCAATCCAGTCACTATTTATCGTCAACAAGCCAATCGCTTAAAAAATAGCGGGCTGTAATTCATCCTGAAAACTGTACCGGCGCGGCATCATTATGAATATAAAAATGAAACAATCTTTGTTGGCGGCGGCTTTCTTGAGCGCCGTTTTTTTTCTTTGGAAAATGGAGACTGGCAAGCAAGAACCAGCCGTACGTCTGACCGCCAACGATCACCAATTTTCATTTGTGCGTTCATTAGAAGGAACATCAATTGACGGAAATGTCTCGGAAAGCAATGATGGAAATTTACTCATCAGTGCGGAGCTGAAACGTCTTTTCGATTACTACTTGTCGGCAATGGGTGAGAAAAGTTTGCCTGAAATCAGAGCACAAATAGAGAAAATATTAGATCAAAAATTAAAGCCAAACGCAGCACAGCAGGCCAAACAATTACTCAACCGTTATATCGCGTACAAACAAGCACTGGTCAATCTGGAGACAGATACGTTACATGCCAATGCCAACGCAAATGTCGATGCCAATGACATGCTCACTGCAGTCAAAAATAAGTGGGATAGTATGCGCCATATCAGGTCGCAATTTTTCAGTGACAAAGAAATACAAGCGATGTTTGGATTCGATGATACCTATGATCAGGATGCATTAGCTCGCATGGCAATTAGTCAGGATAAAAACCTCAACGAAGCGCAAAAAAAAGAAAAACTTCAGGCATTAGATACCTCAATGTCTCCTGAACTGCGTGAAGCAAAAACTGCGCCGTATCAAGTAATCAGGCTCACAGAGCAATCCGAAAAAATGCGTCGGGAAGGTGCCAGTGACGATGAAATTTATCGCATGCGCGCTGCCGCAACCAGTCCGGAAGCAGCCAATCGCCTGGCGCAATTAGATCAGGAAACCAATGAGTGGAATAAGCGGATCAATCAATATCTGACACAACGCAAACAACTGGCCCTCGATCAGACGAATACAGATTCGAATGAGCAACAAAGCCAGAGACAGCAGCAATTGCAGCAGCAGCAATTGCAGCAGTTACGTAATCACTACTTTACAGCGCAAGAACAAGCACGCTTGGCTGCGTATGAGTGAAGTTACGCAGCGCAGCTAAAACAATAAAGGTCCTTCCTGTAGCGAAAGTGCAAACCGCCGATTGCAGCCATAATTCATTGCAGCGCGGACTGCGTCCGCCCGATTAGAAATCCAACTCCAGGTCAATAACGCGTTTGGATTTCACCGCAGCAGACAAAGCAATTTGTGCGTCACGGAAAACGGATCAAAATGTATCTTTGTCTGGGCGCTGCGACTACAGACCATCAATACCCTGTCAGCTTTTTCACGATGCCTCTTGCTGAAGTACCGAGCAACCGCGTCAAGATGTTAAGTATCGCCGCGTCAAGACCAACACGCCATATGACTTTATTGCCGTGAACAGCGTCCCAGACCGTTTTCGCAACTTGTTCGGGCTCAATTTTTACACCTAATTTCTGTATGGTGCTGGCTTTAAAAATGGCGTCATTGACCATGGGTGTATTCACATAGGGAGCAACAATTGCACTGACTTGAATATCCAAAGGTTCAAACTCAATATTGAGCGCTTCTGTTAAACCACGAACAAAAAATTTGCTCGCACTGTACACAGCATGGTCTGGCGTGCCGTATTCTGCTGATGTAGAAGACATGTTGACAATATGCGCTCCCGGTGTGTTTTTAAGCAACGGTAATGCCGCGTCGATGCAGTAGAGAACGCCTTTGATATTGACGTCGATCATCCTGTCGATGAGATAAGTATCAATCGATGGATGCGTTCCCATCTGGAGCAAACCAGCACAGTTAAACAGGCAATCGAGTCTGCCGTTGTTAACATGACTAGCAATCGCCATCAGCGCATTTGCGCCCTCCCGTGTTCTGACATCACCTTTAAAAGGCACAATCAAATCACCGAGCTCTGCCGCCAATTTATCGATGGCTGCTTCGTTGATATCGACCGCTATTACTTTCCAGCGATTACGGACAAAAAGTCGAACAGTTTGCAAGCCTATACCTGAACCAGCACCTGTAATGAGAATCGTTTTTGGGCTAGTCATAATGGCAAGTGTTGATGGGTGAATTGAACCAATGATCGTATGGCGTCCTTGCTTGATTTCAAATACAAAGTTTGCAAATGGAATACATGCCATCTTTCGAGGTAACATTCAAGATGGCACGCCACATTAAAATGCGTAGCTCTTGCTTCCAGTTGCAATGAATCGTTGAGCAATATTTCTTCTTGACCGACTTGAATCAGCATAGGCGGCAAGCCGGTTAAGTCAATTTTTAGCGGTGAAAATTCAGATATTTCTGGTGGATTAAACCAATTCAGCCCCTGTCCCAACCATTCGTATGAAATCATCGGATCACCTCGCCCGCCCAAAAATTGAGACTGACGAATTGCCAAGCCATCCGTCACTGGTGAAATCAACGCCATGCAGGCTGGGGGTGGCACTCCCATTTTTTTCAGGCGAATAGCGAGTGCCAACGCAAGGGAGCCGCCAGCAGAATCGCCAGCAATCACAATGTGTTGCGATGAATAACCTTGTCTCAACAATGCCTGATAGATCGATACGGCATCGTCCAGCGCAGCAGGATAAGGGTGTTCTGGTGCCAGGCGGTAATTTGGTACCCAAATTGGCATTCCACTTTCAAATGCAAGATGACTGCAAAGACTTCGATGGCTGAAATTACTTCCCAAACAAAAGGCGCCACCATGCAGAAACAGAATCACATTTTTTGAATCACTTTTCTTCGGACTTAGTACCTCAACCGATAATCCATTCACGTCCACACTCCGGCTCGCTATGCCACCACGCCCGGGCATCAACAATGCGAGCAGCTGAACCCAGCGCCGCTGCGCCTTTACACTTGTGCCAGGGCCAATCAATGTTTTGAATGTGAGTCTTAAAAAAAGACGAAGAAACGCTGCCAGAAATTTTTCTATACGCCCAGTTGGCGCATTAATTTGAACAATCAAGATACACCTCCAAGCTTATTCAATCCAACCGAGTAAAAACGGTATGCATCCAAACTTTTCGTTTTGGTGAGCCAACGGTAGCTTATCGTAAAACCAGGCCAATTGGTGCTGTTATACCCCTTCGCATCCACATACCAACTACTGCAGCCAGTCCATACCGTGTGAGAAAAATTCTTCTGTAGACGGGATGTGTAGTTTTCATATTCATCGTTCTTAATTTCGATGACCTTAGCGTCCTCTTTTTCCATCTTTTTCAAGCATCGCATCACGTGTGTAATTTGGCTTTCGATCATGAAAACGATCGAGTTATGACCGAGGTTCGTGTTCGGGCCATAAAGCATAAAAAAGTTGGGAAAATGCGGGACTGACATCCCAAGATAAGCGCGCGCGCCCTCTGACCATACGGTATTCAAATCGCGGCCGCCAACTCCCTTGATTGCCAACGGCGCCAGAAAATCGGTGGCGGCAAAACCTGTACCATAGATGATCAAGTCAACTTCATGCAATTTACCGTCGATGGTCTCGACACCTGTTGGCGTAATTTGTCGAATTTTTTCAGTAACGAGGTGTACGTTCGAACGATGAAATGTCGTAAAATAATTGCTTGAAAGCAGGATTCTTTTACATCCGATTTGGTAGTCGGGGCTCAGCTTTTGACGCAGTACAGGGTCAGTCAACTGCCTGTTAAGTAAGCGATGAAACGGTATCCCCACCGCAAATTTCATCAATCCTTTGAAGCGCGTGAAGGCGATGGCGCGCGACTCATATTGCAGGTAACAGGCGAGCCTCTGTAATTTCATCAGACTTGGAAAACGTTTAAACAGCTGCTTTTTCCATTCACTATTGGCACCATCTGGTCGTGGCATGATGTACGCTGGAGAACGCTGGAATACACGCATTTCTTTGACCTTGCCGGCAATGGCAGGAACAAACTGAATTGCCGATGCACCAGTCCCAATAACGGCTACCCGTTTACTACTCAGATCTATCGAATGATCCCAGTTTGCAGAATGAAATGTTGGTCCCAAAAAGTGATCTTTGCCTTCGATTTTCGGCAGCGCTGGCAGACTTAATTGTCCCATTGCCGTCACCAAAATCTGGCTATACATGATCTCGCCATTTTTGAGAAAAACCTGCCAGTGTTGTGCTGATTCGTCGTAGCTCGCTCCACACACTTCACAGTTAACCTTGATATGCGGTGCAAGCTGAAACGCCTTCGCACAATTTTGCAGATAAGTATAAATTTCGGACTGCGGGGCGAAGGTTCTGCTCCAATACGGATTAGGGAAAAACGAAAAAGAGTACAAATGTGAAGGGACATCACAAGCCGCGCCAGGATAAGTGTTTTCGCGCCAGACGCCACCAACATCGTGCCCTTTTTCAAGTATCACAAAATCGTCAATATTGAATTTCTTTAGTGCGACAGCCATTCCCAGACCAGCGAAGCCCGATCCAATGATGATGGCTTTTTTTACTACTTTGCTATTTTGTAAAACGCCTTTGTTGCTGTTGAGGGTGGAATTCATTGTGTGTTTTCCTGGTTGTCTCGTTTTATGCCAATCAAGTTTCAGGTTAACGCCTCATCTTGATCAGAACTTGTATATTTTTTGTTTTGGGTATTGTTGTATAGATCGGGCTATCTGCAAATGTTGATTTAGGTCAGATGCATTAGAATATAGGCCAAAGGTCCCATCGCCCGGAAAATTCCCTATGAACTTCTTAGACCTGACACGCAGCCCCGCCAGCATTGCGCTCTTGGTTCAATGTGGGAAAGATGAAGGGATTGATTCTGCCGACTTGCTACTGGGGTGTAAATTGTCTGATCAGCATCTGAACAATCCCAACATAGAAGTGTCAGCGGCGCAAGAAATTCGGGTAGCTCAGAATTTACTCCGGCTTAGTCAATCGAAGTCTCAGCTCGGCTTAAAGCTTGGTCAACGTTATAAACCGTCGGTATATGGGATGTGGGGATTTGGATTAATCAGCTCTGCCACAGTTGAGGATGCAATGCGTCACGCCATGCGCTTCCTGCCGCTCACCTTTATTTTTTCCACGATCAGGTTTCGTAATGATGGCGAATTGCTCCATTTACAATTTGATGAAGCAAATTTTAATGATGATTTAAAAAAATTCCTGTTACACAGAGATATGTCTGCGGCGTTTGTACTGCTGAAATCTATTATTGGTGAAGATTTTTCTCTGCAGCAAATGACACTCAGGCAAGCAGCCCATGAAGTAATGCACAAATCAGAATTTGAAAAACTCTTTGAAATAGTACCCTCGTTCGGGGCGCATTCAAATTCGCTGGTATTTTCTGCCCAAATAATAAAAAAGCCGCTACCGTTGGCGAATCCGACAGCAGCCAATATGTGCGATCAGTTATGTGCAGAACTGCTAGAGAAAAGACGTTCAAAACTAGGCACCACGGCTATTGTGAAGCAATATCTGGGGATGAATTTTTATCAAATACCCAGATTAAAGGAGATGGCGAATTTATTCAACACGAGTGAGCGGACTCTCAAACGCATGCTCGCTAGCGAAAATACGTCTTTTCGCCAACTCGTCAAAGAATTTCAATGCACTGAAGCAATTGACTACCTGACCAATAGTCATCTCAAAATTTCTGAAATTGCGACGCAGCTCGGGTTTAGCGACGCATCTAGTTTTTCCCAATCATTCAAGCGCTGGACTGGCATAGCACCGATCAACTTTAGAGAAGCGCTAGGTGACGAGCAAGCTGACGAGCAATGTGACGAGAATTTATAAGGCGGTTTTGCAAGGGGGTGCAAGCCGCCAATGCAGCGCGGATACGATCGCTCTATGGATTGCGCCCGTCCTACAAAACCGCTTCTGCAAGTCCACTACCAGCATCCGATAAATGATCAAGCGCATCATGCAAGGCGCGATCAATTACTTTATCCAATACCAATACTTTGACACGCTGTTCGCTAAACGCTTTTTCTAACTCGTTCGCAGCGATAGAAAAGCTTTTTTCTTTTTGGCTGGATGTAAAAATATACAAGCTACGCATAGGACTAACCCATGCCAGCCTGACTTTTAATGATTCGCCATTATCTTTTGAGAAATCGAGCCATATACCGCGCTCTAGTTGCATTACGGTCGTTATGTGCTCTTCGGCGATCGCTGGGGTTGAGCATTCTGCTAACGCGGCTTGCTCAGCAGCGGCGCGTTTTTCCAATCGTCGCTCTGTTGCCTTCTGGGCAGCTTCAACCGCTAGTTCAAGTTGGCGTTCAGGCGATAACTCAAGCGGCGCACGAACAATGGAGGCGTGACACTCCGCCAGATCCGCGAAAAATTGCACGCGGTCAACGGCTTCCCATTTAATCAGACTCAGCCATTTATTCAATCGTGCCAGGATAGTCGGTAAACGATTCAACAATTCCTGCCGTTCTTGCAATGTGATTTTTGGTTTGACGCTCCAGATCAAATCATCCATTGTTTGAATGGCGTCGGTCACCGCATGAGGTTTTTGATCTTGCACGGTATAGGCCAACGTCAGTACTTTAGTCCAGCGGTCTTCCAAAAAAGTTTCGATAAATGCGACAACTTCACCGCTACCAACCCGGATCGCCACATCATGAGTTGCAGTAATAGTAGCTTGCTTGATTTTTTCTTTTCTGATCGCTTTTTGTATCGGCACTTGCAAGGTTTGAGCGCTGGCTTGCTCCTGTTTATCAATGAAACTTTCGAGATCGTTGACGACCTCGTCAAACAACGACGTTTCGCGATCAAATTCTTGCGATACGCGTTGAACATTTTTTTGCATTGTCTGATAAAGCGGATCTTCAGATCCTTTATTTTTGTCCAGTGCCGGGCTATAGCGAGACAGTAAATCGATAAGCCGTCGGGCAGGATGCTGCTCTTGGAAGAAAAAATCTTTGTCGATTAATGCAGCTTTTAAGACCGGAATTTGCAGCAGTGAAATCAATTCTTTCACGGTCGCAGGAATATCCGGATTGCGAAATACATGATCAAAAACTTGCGCGAGCAAATCCAAGGTATGTTTTTCAACGCCGGTGCCAATGTTGCCGCTCAATTGTTCACGTATTTGCGACAACTTCACGATATCTTGTGCTTCAGCCACTAACTGTTTGAGCTTAAAATTCTTTTGAAAGTCTTCTAATTGCTTCATTAATGCAGCATTAAATGCATCTGCCGTCGCGTCTGCTGCGCTAGCCTGTGCTTCATGTGCTTCGTGAGATTGGCTTTCGGCATCCACTTGATGTGACGTGAGCCCTTTTCCTGACGCAATTAAACTGTCACGACCACTTGCGAGAAAGGCTTTTAATCTTTGTTGCGCTGCGTTTGCTGCGGTAGCTGCGGTAGCTACCTTACCCACTTTTTTATCTGTGCCAACGCGAGATGGATTTTCATTTTCTTTGTCGGTCAACCGTGTTTTGGCATGATTGCGTTGAATCCGATAAGATTCCTGGAGATCAGGCAGTACTTCTTTGCCGACTAACCATTGATTGAGTGCCACTAAAATGGGTTCAAAGTCGAACAGAATATCAGTCCGTAGCAAGGGTAAAATCAGTTCCCGGCTAGCCGTCTCGGGATCGAAAGCGCACCAAGCGACATACAATGCTCGCAAGAACACTTCAGGGCGAAACGGATTTTCGGCAATGCTTAAGGTATCTCGATGCAGCACGTGGGATAACCGCATATTCAATGCGGCGTATTCCTCGGCACAATCAAGTTCTATCGCACGACTAACGCGGCTGAGTGCCAGCTTTTGATCCATTTCTTCGTAGCTGACCAGACTGAAAGTACCGTCACTTTCATCATCGACATTTTTCAGAGCACCTTCATGCAGTAGAGATTCCACTTCTTGCCGGAAGGTTTTTTCAAATTCAACTGTGGCTATGTGATAAAACGCATAAACGTTTTTCTTCAACAACTGTCCGGCATTAAAGCTAAGGTTGGCGGCACGTGAGTCGATGGTTTGTTCAGAAAATGCCAGCAACGCATTAGCCAGACGTGCCGAAAAGGCGTCGACCTGAGCAATCGTCAGATGACTCACCAGAGGCATTAAGCCACGCACCAGCTCTGGACGCAGCTTGGGCTTAGCGGCCAGTTCGGAAGGCGGATGGTTAGAATGACTCATAGTAGAAACGATGCGGAAAATCCGGCCTGATTAAAAATAACAATCACATCAAAAAGTGGCGTTCTCGATAATTGCCAGGTCCCATACTTTTCAATAAGTGGTAACACGGTTGATGATGTGCTGCCAAAGTAAGTAAAAAACAGCTATAAAAAAACCGCTATTAGTCTTAGACAGGAGGAATAACAAGCAATTATCAAAAAATTAATAAGCTATTAAACTGACGATGTTACACGTCCTGAAATAGGTATTACTGTGCTGAAACTATATACTTTTAATTTCCACATGGAAATGTTCGAATCACAATTTTGTGACTTTTTTCAATATTTACTTTGTGGATGATCATCATTTTCATGTCAACCACCTAGCAAAACTTGCTTCAAGAAGAATATTTATGTTGTTTTGAAATTATTATTTGTACAACAATGACAATTTAACGCCAAGTTGAGTGGATTGCTCTAAAATAGAGGGTTAAACTTTTTCGTGTAATTGTGCACAATAAATACGCACTATTTGTAACTAAACATTTTATGCCTAAAAAAAATTCCAGTGCCACTTTGCCAGACGACGCCGCTGCCCCAAGCTCTTTTGAGTCGGCAATGGAGGAACTGAGTGTGCTCGTAGCACAAATGGAAGCTGGTGATTTGCCACTAGAAAAATCCGTGATCGCTTACCAGCGTGGTTCAGAATTAATAAAATATTGCGCGAATCAACTTAATAAAGTTGAACAGCAGGTTAAAGTACTAGAGGCAGGAATGCTCAAACCCTTCAATGTTGATAATGATGAGGATCTTGCATGAGCATGGATTTTCGCACCTGGATGAAAGCGACGCAGGATTTGTGCGAACAAGCACTTTCAGAATTTATCCCCACATCCAGCACCGTTCCACAACGTCTTCACGAAGCCATGCGTTACGCCGCCTTAGACGGCGGAAAACGTGTACGCCCTTTATTGGTCTTCGCTGCTGGTCGTCTTTTTAACGCGCCAGAAGAATTACTACGTCGCGCAGCAGCAGCTGTCGAAATGATTCATGCTTACTCTTTAGTACACGATGACATGCCTTGCATGGACGATGATGCGTTGCGCCGTGGAAAACCAACCGTGCATGTTAAGTATGATGAAGCAAGTGCGCTATTGGTTGGCGATGCCTTACAAGCGCAAGCATTCATTGTCTTGTCAGAAGGCGCTGGTGATGCCTCGACCAAGTTGGCGATGGTACGAGTACTCGCTCAAGCATCCGGTTCCCTGGGGATGTGTGGCGGTCAGGCGATCGACCTTGCCAGCGTTGGTCTGGCACTCAACCGCGCAGAGTTAGAGCAGATGCATCGTTTGAAAACCGGGGCATTATTACGTGCGGCCGTATTACTCGGTGCGATGAGTGGAAAGACCCTCAGCACCAGCGAAATTGAAGCACTTGATGTGTATTCAGCCGCGATCGGTCTTGCATTTCAGGTGGTCGATGACATTCTCGATGCCACTGCAGATTCGGCAACACTAGGTAAAACAGCTGGCAAGGATGCCGCTGACAACAAACCGACTTACGTCAGTCTGCTGGGATTGGACGCGTCGAAAGAATTAGCAATACAACTTTGTAAAGACGCCCACGGGGCTTTACTGCCATTTGGACCACAAGCACAATATTTGCATGATCTCGCAGATCTGATCGTGCAAAGACAAGCATAACTAGCAGACTCCTATGACGAATCTACTTCAACAAATCAATTCTCCGGCAGACCTGCGTCATCTGACACGTCAGCAATTGCATTCGTACGCGTCTGAACTGCGCCAGTATGTGCTCGAGTCAGTCTCCAAAACTGGCGGTCATTTATCATCGAACTTAGGCACTGTCGAGCTGACGATCGCCCTGCACTACGTCTACAACACCCCTGAAGACCGGGTCGTATGGGATGTTGGGCATCAGACATATCCACATAAAATTGTCACTGGCCGGCGCGACATGATGCATACGTTGCGTCAGTTTGATGGTATTTCAGGTTTTCCGCGTCGTGCAGAAAGTGAGTACGATACGTTTGGCACCGCCCATTCATCAACGTCGATTTCTGCGGCGTTAGGCATGGCTTTGGCAGCTCGCACCAAGGGCGAAGATCGTCATTCAGTCGCGGTGATTGGCGACGGCTCAATGACAGCTGGGATGGCCTTTGAGGCGCTTAACAATGCCGGTGTTTATGATGATATCAATATGCTGGTCATCTTGAACGACAACGATATGTCGATCTCACCGCCGGTTGGCGCGTTAAATCGTTACCTGGCACGTTTAATGTCCGGTAAATTTTATGCCGCAGCACGTAATGTCGGTAAATCAGTTTTACCTTCACCGATGCTGGAATTAGCAAAGCGCTTTGAAGAACACGCAAAAGGCATGTTGGTTCCAGCCACTATGTTTGAAGAATTTGGTTTCAATTATATTGGCCCGATTGACGGTCACGATCTGGAATCACTCATCCCTACCCTACAAAATATTCGCAATTTGAAGGGGCCGCAATTTTTACACGTGGTAACAAAAAAAGGTCAGGGCTATAAATTGGCGGAAGCGGATCCCGTGCTGTATCACGGCCCTGGTAAATTCAATCCTGCCGAAGGCATCAAGCCAAGCACCTCATCCAAACTGACCTATACGCAGGTGTTCGGTCAATGGCTGTGCGATATGGCGGCAACTGATGAGAAATTAATCGGCATCACGCCTGCCATGCGTGAAGGCTCGGGAATGGTGGAATTTGAAAAACAATTCCCGAAACGCTATTTTGACGTTGGCATTGCAGAGCAACACGCTGTCACGTTTGCAGCAGGGATGGCATGCGAAGGTTTAAAACCTGTCGTTGCTATTTATTCCACATTTTTGCAGCGTGCCTATGACCAATTGATTCATGATGTTGCCTTGCAAAACCTCGACGTAACGTTTGCCCTCGATCGCGCTGGTCTGGTCGGTGCCGACGGCGCAACACATGCTGGCAATTATGACATGGCCTTTTTGCGCTGCATCCCGAATATGGTGGTCATGGCTGCCTCCGATGAAAACGAATGCCGTCAAATGCTGAGTACTGGCTATCACTATCCTGGTCCGGCAGCCATTCGCTATCCACGAGGCGCTGGCATTGGCGCTAGCGTCGACACGGCACTGACAGTGTTGCCTTTCGGAAAAGGAGAAATCAAGCGTCAAGGGCAAAAAGTAGCAATTTTGGCGTTTGGGTCTATGGTTCACCCAGCCATTGCAGCGGCAGAGACACTGAATGCAACCGTTGCCAACATGCGCTTCGTCAAACCTTTAGATGCTGAATTAGTGAAATCACTTGCAGCATCGCACGATGTTCTGGTCACCGTGGAAGAAGGCTGTACGATGGGCGGTGCTGGCTCTGCCGTTGCTGAGGCCTTGTCTGAAGCCGGCATTCAAATACCGACTTTAATTTTAGGCTTACCTGATAAGTTTATCGATCACGGTGACGTTCATCTGCTGCTAAGCCAATGTGGTCTGGATGCCAAGGGAATCGAAGCTTCTATACGTGAACGTTTTGCTCACTTATTCACATCGGCGCCAAAACTGGCTGCAAATGCCTGATCAATCAGTCATCGTCAATATCGCTGTAACAAAAATGGCTACCCAGGTAGCCATTTTTTTCATTCTATGGACATCTCTATCCAGTGCTTGAGGTGAAATATACTACCCATAGTATATTTAAATATCTCCACCATATCAATGACAATACGTCTATTTGGCGAGATACCCCCCCTTTTTTACAAAAATCAGAGCGCGCTCCATTCGCGTTGACTTTGCTCCGAATAACTCACGGGAGCGCCTTGAATATCGTCGAATGTAACAATTTCATAGGCATCCGGTTGCGCCAGTAGAACGCGCAATAATTGATTATTTAAGCCATGTCCCGATTTGTGGGCGGTATAGCTGGCTAAAAATGGGTGTCCGATCAGATAGAGATCACCAATCGCGTCCAGTATTTTATGGCGGACAAACTCATCATCAAACCGTAAACCGTCTGCATTCAGAATCCGGTATTCATCCATTACGATCGCATTTTCCATCGAACCGCCACGCGCCAGACCAATGCCACGCAACATCTCTACGTCTTGCATAAACCCAAAAGTGCGTGCCCTGGCAACATCTTTAACAAAGGAAACTTTCTCAAAATCTACTTCTGCCGTTTGCACTGTACCGTCGACCGCTGGATGATTGAATTCAATGAAAAAATGGAGTTTAAAGCCATCGTAAGGCTCCAGCCTTGCCCACTTTTCTGTTTTTCCAGTGCCTTCACGAATTTCTACCGGTTTCAACACACGGATGAATTTCTTGGCTGCCGACTGCTCTTGCAAGCCAGCTTGTTGCAAAAGATAAACGAAAGAAGATGCCGAACCATCCATGATAGGAATCTCTTCGGCACTGACGTCAATATATAAATTATCAATCCCCAGGCCAGCACACGCAGACAGCAGATGCTCAACGGTGGAAACACGTTGGCCATTGTTTGACAAAGTAGAGGCCATGCGGGTATCACCCACGCTCATTGCGTCTGCAGGAAACACCAGAGGAGGTTCAAGATCGGTCCGCGTGAAGACGATGCCCGTATCGACCGGCGCAGGCCGTAATACCAGTTCGACCTTGGTACCAGAATGTAAGCCGACACCGACGGTTTTGACCAGTTGTTTAATTGTTGTTTGCTTTAACATCCGCTTATTATAGCAATTCATGCACCAGCCGATGTAACACACTGCAAAATGGCCATAATCACATGGCGCTTTTTCCCATTGAAAATTGACCCGCTCAGATCGCCGATCTTGATCAATTCGGCCGGCTAAGCCAACAACTTAATCAACAACACCACTTCGCCGCGCTGCATGTTTTTGGCTGAAATAGATCCCCATTTGGGCATTTATTCTGGCAAGCCAAATTCAACTAAAACGACTATATCCATTTAGTTGCCTGTATGAATGACCTCATGATTGGCTATATCACAGCAAGTGTTACCGACGTCTTGAATAACCCATTTATGTTCGCGACGACAATATGTCGTGTAGGCACCATTGTTGTTGATCAAAACTATCCACGTTCAGGGATAGGAAAGACATTGATGGAAGCTGAGATCGCGTGGGGCGCTGAGCAGGGAAAAAATGATGTCAGGTTAGAGGTATTTGATTTCAATAAGAATGCGTTAGATTTTTACGAATAACCAGGTTTCGTGCCGCAGTCGCATATCATGCAAAAAAACATAGCAAACAAATAGTGACGTAATAATATTAAAATAATATCGAAATAAGATCAAAATAGGATCAAAATAAGATCAAAATAAGATCGATCTAAAAACAAAAAATGGGCGTAAAAAAAAACAGTGCTCGCCACAGCAAGCACTGTTTCTGATGAACAAACCTTAAGCGAGTTGCGCTAACAAAGTTTCTGCATTGGACACTTCAAATTTGCCGCCTTCTTCGATGTTCAATTGTTTAACGATGCCGTCAACAGCTAACAAAGAATAACGTTGGGAACGTGTGCCCATGCCAAATTTACTGAAATCAGCGGACAAACCCAAGGCTTTGCTAAAATCAGCATTGCCATCAGCCATCATACGGACGATGCCTGTCGCTTTTTGGTCGCGACCCCATGCACCCATTACAAACGCATCATTCACTGAAATACACCAAATTTCGTCAACGCCTTTTGCTTTTAATTCTGCTGCATGGGCGATATAGCCAGGAACGTGTTTCGCGGAACATGTCGGCGTGTATGCGCCCGGCAAGCCGAAGATCGCAATGGTTTTACCTTTGACTAAGTCTGCAACCTGAAAAGTGTTTGGTCCTATACTACAGCCCTCACCTTCTACTTCAATAAATTCTGCCAGGCTGCCTGCTGGTAAATGCTCGCCGATTTGTATGCTCATCGTCATTCCTTTCATTTAATTCAAAATAGTCTGCCTGCACAAAGTGCTGGCACTGATCGGCGCGGTCAATAGGTCAAATGACAAATATCCGCGCACGCCGGAAGTATGCCCTACTAAAATAAAACTTGCAGAAACCCTGACAAATTTCCTTCCCTAACAGGCGCACTTGGGCAATGTTGCATTAATAGCTTTCTAAAATAGCTTTCCAAAAGGCAATCAATATGATCCAATATCTTACAAATAAAAACGCTAGCCAGTTTTCATCATCCCAAAAGCTCAAGCCTCCAAACCTTCGATGAATGACGTAAAAAAACCGCATCTTGATGCGGTTTTTTATTTATACGGTCAACTAATTAATGGGGAAGAAGCTCCTGTGATGGCCAGAAGCTTCAACGCTAAGAATTAGTCCGCTTGCTTACGCAAGAAAGCTGGAATATCGTAAGTTTCCATGCCATTTTTCTCTAACGCACGCACTGTATCGGACGCTGATTCACGACGCCATACAGCTGGTTTGCTCAAGCCGTCGAATGCTGGCGCGGTGCTAGCCATACCATTTGATACTGTTGTACTTGCAACGCCAGCAGCAGCCATCATTGGTTCGTTATTTGTACCAGTACGCAGCATTGGTGTTTGAACCAGCTGAATATTTTTCTTACCGCGACCCAAGCCTGTTGCAACCACCGTCACACGGATATCATCACCCATGGTGTCGTCATACGCGATACCTTGTGCAATCGACGCGTCTTGCGCAGCAAAAGCACGAACTGCAGCCATGACTTCTTTGATTTCTTTACCTTTGAGACTACGGCTAGCCGTCACGTTCACCAATACACCACGTGCGCCGGAAAGGTCGATACCGTCGAGGAGTGGAGATGCAACTGCTTGTTCTGCCGCCAAACGCGCACGATCAACACCAGAAGCTGTCGCCGTACCCATCATCGCCTTACCTTGTTCACCCATAATGGTTTTAACGTCGTTAAAGTCAACGTTAATATGGCCAGGAACATTGATGATTTCAGCAATACCAGCAACCGCATTGTTGAGCACGTCATCTGCATGCTGCAACCATTCGATCATGCTATCGTCTTCGTAGATCTCTTCCAATTTTTCATTGAGAATGATAATCAGAGAATCGACATGTTGTGACAACGCATCCAGCCCTTCGTCGGCGATATCCATGCATTTCTTGCCTTCGTAAGAGAAAGGCTTAGAAACCACAGCAACCGTCAATGCGCCCAGTTCTTTCGCGATCTGAGCAACGACTGGTGCAGCACCTGTGCCAGTACCACCACCCATACCGGCGGCAATAAACACCATGTGCGCGCCACGCAATGCGTCTTCGATGCGTGCACGGGAATCTTCAGCCAGCTTGCGACCGACTTCCGGTTTCATCCCGGCACCCAAACCGGTCTCACCGATTTGAATAACGTTATGCGCTTTAGATTGCAACAATGCTTGTGCATCCGTATTTGCAGCAATGAACTCAACGCCGGAAACACCTTTGTTGATCATATGCTGAACCGCATTGCCGCCTGCACCACCTACGCCGACAACCTTAATTACGGTGCCTTGTGTGGCGTTATCAACCATATCGAACTCCATCATGACTCCTCCAGGTAGGCAGTTATCAGTCGCTAATCATCACACGATGTGACGACTAGCGACTAACAACTGTATATCAGACCATTATAAAATGACTATACCATTTGTGATACAAAAAGCTGACTAAAAATTACCCAAAAACCACTCTTTCATGCGTTGCCAGGCCGCTTTTGCAGATCCTTCCTGCCTTGTGACCAAATTTCCACGCAAGTACTGCTTCTTTGCTTCCAACAACAACCCTAAAACTGTCGCATAACGCGGACTACGAACAACGTCTGCAAGCTGCCCGTTATACGCAGGCATGCCTAACCTGGTTGGCTTCAAAAAGATGTCTTCTGCCATCTCCACCATTCCCGGCATCGCCGACGAACCGCCTGTGAGCACGATACCGGATGACAGCACGTCCTCGTAACCTGATTCACGAACGACTTGGTGTACCAACGCAAATAATTCCTCTACGCGTGGTTCGATCACTGCCGCCAAAGCCTGACGCGATAGCGATCGCGGTCCACGATCACCTAGACCTGGCACCTCTAACGAGTCACCCGGATCAGCGAGTACCTGTTTGGCGACACCGAAACGCACCTTGATTTCTTCTGCTTCCGAGGTCGGGGTTCTCAACGCCATCGCAATGTCATTGGTAATCTGGTCACCAGCAATCGGTATCACTGCCGTATGGCGAATCGCCCCTTCACTGAAGACCGCAACGTCAGTCGTGCCGCCACCGATATCAATCAACACCACACCCAATTCTTTTTCATCTTTGGTCAGCACCGCTTCCGCCGATGCCATTGGCTGCAAAATCAGGTCAGATACTTCAAGACCACAACGACGTACGCATTTGACGATATTTTGGACTGCCGACACCGCACCAGTGACGATATGCACTTTCACTTCAAGCCGGATACCGCTCATACCGATCGGTTCGCGGACGTCGTCCTGGTTATCTACAATAAATTCTTGCGGCAAGGTATGCAGCAGCTGTTGGTCGGTCGGAATATTCACCGCTTTTGCAGTCTCAATCACCCGCGACACATCCGCCGCAGTGACTTCTTTGTCCTTAATCGCCACCATACCGCTGGAATTAAAGCTGCGAATATGACTACCTGCAATCCCGGTATAAACACGACTGATTTTACAATCGGCCATCAATTCGGCTTCTTCGAGTGCCCGTTGGATCGATTCCACCGTCGCTTCGATGTTGACGACCACGCCCTTTTTTAAACCTTTAGATTCATGCTGACCCAAGCCAATCACTTCATGCCGCCCATCAGGCATCACTTCAGCGACTACCGCCACAATTTTTGAGGTACCGATATCGAGACCAACGATGAGATTTTTTGCGTCTTTTGTCATGTCTTTCCAATTGCCTTAGTTTGCTTTTTCGATCCGGCAGGATGGGCATATTTAAGTGCCAATCCATTCGGATAACGCATGTCTACACTTTCAATACCCTCTTGTGCGCTAGCGACCAGTCTCGGATAAACCATCATCAATTTATCCACCCTGGATTTGAGCGTCGTACCATCCTGAATCCGGCCCAATTCTATGCGCATGCCGTTATTTAAATTAACACTCCAGGCATACCGATTTGAGTAAATGACCGAATCCGGAGACAAATTAATTTTGGCGAACCAATCTTTAAATGCCAGATACTGACTCAATACTTCTTTTTCACTACCGTCCGGACCGCTTAAGGCGATCAGATCGGTATCATCTTCTGCTTCAGCCAAATTGGCGGTAAATACATCACCTGCGACGGAGATTAAGCGACCGTCTCCACCCCAGGTTCCCAGCGCAACGTGCTCATCCAAAGTGACCGTTAATTTATTCGGCCACTCCCTTTGCACACTCGCTTTACGTACCCAGGGAACGCTCTCAAAGGCGCCGCGGACTGCATCAAGATTGGCCGTGAAAAAATTCCCTCTGATTTTAGGCAACGCAGAATTTTTTATCGTCACAGCACTTACATGTCGCAATGCCTGTGGCGTCACGCCAACAACACGAATGGTGGTTAAAGTGAACATCGGTCTTTGTATGACCCACCAGACACCCGACGCGATCAGGACGAGCAATACCAGGCCAAATAAAGCATTGGCGATATTATTCATCATTTTGACGTCATGCCACATTCGTTTTTATCTCTTTATTTTGCTTCAGTATGAATTTTCAAACGTGCCGATTTTAATATTTCAAGACAGATATCCTCATAACTTAAGCCATTAGCTTTAGCTGCCATTGGCACTAAGGAGTGACCTGTCATTCCCGGGGATGTATTAATCTCTAATAAAAATGGCTTATTATCGGATTTACGCAATAACACATCAACCCGCGCCCAGCCTTCGCAGTCGAGCGAGCGGTAAGCATCTACCGCCATTTGTTGAATCTCCGCTGTCAGCACATCATCCAAGGGTGCAGGACACAAATATTGCGTCACATCCGTGAAATATTTGTTTTGGTAATCATAGTTGCCGTCTGGCGCGACAATTTCGATAATCGGCAAGGCATAAGCGTCTTTCCCACGTCCTAAAATCGCAATCGTCAATTCGCGACCTTCGACAAATTCTTCTGCCAGCACGACTTCGTCAAATTGTGCCGCCAGGCTATAGGCTTCCTGCATTTCAGAATAACCGTTCACCTTAGTGATGCCAATCGTAGAACCTTCATGTGGCGGCTTAATAATCAACGGCAAGCCCAATACATCAGGCACTTCGCGCAACGTGACATCCGGTGTTAAAACGACGTATTTAGGCGTACTCAAACCATGCGTTTGCCAAATACGCTTGGTGAAAATTTTATCCATGGCGATGGCCGACGCCATCACGCCACTGCCGGTGTACGGAATATTCAACTGTTCCAATACGCCTTGCAAACTGCCATCTTCGCCATAGCGGCCATGTAGTGCAATGAAAACCCGATCAAATTTTTCAGCCGCCAGTTCAGCGACACTACGCAAAGCAGGATCAAACGGATGCGCGTCCACGCCACGAGCTTTCAGCGCCGCCAGTACGCCGGTGCCGGACATGATGGAAACATCGTGTTCGGCAGAGCGACCGCCAAACAAGACACCGACTTTACCTAAGGATTTAATGTTCAATTCACTCATGATGATCTGATGGTTAAATATTATTTTGCCTGTGCCAGTTTTGCTGGCACAGCACTGATAGATCCGGCACCCATGATGATAAGCACGTCACCATCTTTCAAAACATGCAGCAAGCTCTCAGGCATTTCCTGAATATTTTCAACAAATACGGGCTCGACTTTGCCACTGACACGCAAAGCACGCGTCAGAGCGCGACCATCAGCAGCAAGGATCGGCGCTTCTCCGGCGGCATAGACTTCAGCCAGCACTACAGCATCTGCCGTCGATATGACTTTGACGAAATCTTCAAATAAATCGCGTGTTCTGGTGTACCGATGTGGTTGAAACGCCAGTACCAAACGACGGTCTGGGTAAGCCCCGCGCGCTGCCGCCAAGGTTGCTGCCATTTCTACCGGATGATGCCCATAGTCATCGACCAGTGCAAAACTACCACCCGCTTCGAGGGCAATTTCGCCATAACGTGTAAAGCGACGACCAACGCCATTAAATTCACTTAAAGCCTTTTGGGTCGCTTCGTCTTCGACACCCACCTCGCGCGCAATCGCAATGGCCGCACATGCATTTTGCACATTATGCATACCAGGCTGGTTGAGACTGACTTGCATGTCTGCGTAGCCATCCTGCACGACTGTAAAATGCATTTTCCCACCGGCCGCTATTGCATTGACGGCACGGACTTCAGCCTCTTCATGGAAGCCATAAGTTACAATTGGTTTAGAGATAAACGGCATAATCTCACGCACGTTGACATCATCCAGGCACAACACAGCGACGCCATAAAACGGCAAACGTTGTGTAAATTCAATGAAAGCTTGTTTTAACTTTGCGAAATCATGGCCATAAGTTTCCATATGGTCGGCATCAATGTTGGTAATCACTTCGATGACTGGCAACAAATTCAAAAATGAAGCGTCAGATTCATCCGCTTCTGCCACAATAAAATCACCACTGCCTAATTTTGCATTAGCGCCAGCACTATTTAGCCGACCACCAATCACAAATGTAGGATCTAAACCACCTTGTGCCAGAATACTCGCGACCAGGCTCGTGGTGGTCGTTTTACCGTGTGTCCCAGCAATAGCAATCCCACTTTTAAGGCGCATTAATTCCGCCAGCATCAATGCTCGTGGCACGATAGGAATATGCTTTTCTCTTGCCGCAACTACTTCTGGATTATCGGCTTTCACCGCCGTCGACGTCACGACGGCATCCGCACCTTGAATATGTTCTGCTGCATGCCCAATCCTGACATCGGCGCCAAGTTCCGCCAAGCGCTGTGAGGCCGCATTACTACTGAGATCCGAGCCGGAAATGGTATAACCGAGATTCAATA
The DNA here is from genome assembly GCF_049340285.1 of Undibacterium sp. SXout20W. Taxonomy (NCBI): domain Bacteria; kingdom Pseudomonadati; phylum Pseudomonadota; class Betaproteobacteria; order Burkholderiales; family Oxalobacteraceae; genus Undibacterium; species Undibacterium sp. SXout20W. Next base: position 81,774 of record NZ_JBMPPH010000006.1, read on the forward strand.
ATACCTCGGCGATGCCACTCATCCCTGAGCCACCAATACCGACAAAATGAATATGTTTAACTTTATGTTTCATGCGAGTGATTCCAAAATTTTTGCGATGTTTTTGCTTGCATCACGCTGACCTGAAGCGTAAGCCTGAAGCGCCATCTGCAGACATTGCTGTCGATTGAGTGTTTGTAATTGTGCCGCCAGCTTCTCTGCATTCAATTCGGTTTGCGGCAAATAAATTGCGGCACCTTGTTTTTCCATCCACGCCGCGTTCTCTTTTTGATGTGATGTGCTCGATGCCATAAATGGCACCAAAATACTCGCGACACCAGCGGCAGTAAGTTCAGATACCGTAATCGCACCAGCACGGCAAATCACCAGATCAGCTTCAGCATAGCGGCGCGGCATATCATCGATAAAATCCAGAACTTCAGCCTCGACACCAGCATTAGCATAATTTTTTCGGAGCGACTCAATATTTTGTTTGCCTGATTGATGGGTCACAGTCGGACGTTCGCCCGCCGGAATCAGCGCCAATGCCGCTGGCAAGCTGTCATTTAGGACCTTTGCGCCCAAGCTACCGCCTACGACTAAAATTCTTAAGTTTCCCGAACGCTCTGCATAACGTAGTTCTGGCACAGGCAACTCGCAAATATCTCGACGAATTGGATTACCTGTCACTTCAATTTTTGCGTCGTTAAGTAGTTCCGATGAGGTCAATCCAAATAGCAATTTGTTTGCAAATGGTCTCAAAGCTTTATTGGACAACAATAATGCGGCATCCGCATTCATCAACACTAACGGCTTGCCGCGTAACACCGCCATTAATCCACCCGGAACAGTCACGTAACCGCCCATACCTAAAACGACATCGGGACGCCGGGCACCGATAATTTTCAAACAGCTGAAAAAACTTTTGACTAATTTAAATGCGCCGCTGACCGTATGCTTCCAACCTTTGCCACGTAAGCCGGTGAACTCAAGACTGTCCATTGGAACACCATGTTTGGGAACAATCTGACACTCCATCCCAGTGCTAGTACCAAGCCAACTGACATCCCAACCCCGCTCACGCATGATGTCGGCGATCGCAAGGCCGGGGAAAATATGCCCGCCGGTACCTGCCGCCATAATCATCAGTTTTTTGCGTTCACTCATGCGCGACCTCCACGCATCAGTACGCGATTTTCAAAATCAACTCTGAGCAAAATAGCGAGCCCTATACAATTAATCATGACGCCTGATCCACCATAACTCATTAGAGGCAAGGTCAATCCTTTGGTCGGCAGTAATCCAAGATTCACACCCATATTAATAAAGGCTTGCACACCAATCCAAATGCCTACACCCTTGGCTGTCAAGCCAGCGAAGGTCTGATCCAAAGCAATCGCCTGACGACCAATTTCGAATGCTCTTTTCAATATCCAGTAAAACAATAACACGACGACCATCACGCCAACGAAGCCCAATTCTTCACCAATCACAGCCAGCAGGAAATCGGTATGAGCTTCTGGTAAATAGTGTAATTTCTCCACACTACCGCCAAGACCGACACCAAATATTTCACCACGTCCAAAGGCGATTAAGGAATGCGACAATTGATAAGCTTTACCGAGCGCATTCTCTTCTTGCCACGGATTCATATAGGCCAGCAAGCGTTCACGACGCCAAGGAGAAAAAATAATCACCATAGAAAACATGCCAACCAAGACTGCTGCGATCCCACCAAACCAAACGCCATTGATGCCGCCTAAGAATAAAATCCCCATCGCGATACAAACAATGACGCCGAAGGCACCCATATCAGGCTCCAGCAACAGCAACAATCCCACCACACCGACCGCGGTGAGCATAGGTACAAAACCCTTTGTCAGTTTGTGCATATACTCTTGCTTACGAACGGTGTAATCCGCCGCGTACAAGACCATAAACAACTTCATAAATTCCGACGGTTGTATGTTGAAAACTTTAAATGACAGCCAGCGCTTGGCGCCGTTAACGCCTTTACCTAAGCCTGGAATTAATACTGCGATCAGCAAAATCAAGGTAATTACAAATAAATAGGGCGTAATTTTCTGCCAGCTAATGATTGGCATTCTGAATGCAAAAGCACCGGCGATCAGCGAGACAAAAATAAACAGTGCCTGGCGTACGAGAAAGTGATTATTTGTGTAATTCGCGTATTTGGGCGAATCAGGCAATGAGATCGATGCTGAATACACCATGACCATACCGAATAGCATCAGTATCATGGTCACCCAAACCAAAGCCTGATCGTAGTTCATCATTCTTGAACGATGAACTAACTGCGTTTCAGGACCAGGGGCCGAAAACGGTAGCAGACGTTGAAATGGAAGCAGCATTTGCTTCATCAGCAAATCTCCCCTTTTGACAACGCAACTTCGCGCACCGCATCAACAAAAACTTCTGCTCGATGTGCATAGTTACGGAACATGTCGTGGCTCGCGCACGCTGGTGACAATAAGACGATATCGCCGCTCTTTGCAAATTCAGCCGCCGCCTGGACTGCCAAATCCAAATCAGCAAAGTCCTCGCATTCCACATTGGTCATCGTCAAGACCTGACGAATTTCTTGTTTCGCTTTACCAATCAAAAATACTTTTTTCGCGTAACGCTCCACAGCGTCTGCCAAAGGAGAGAAGTCTTGACCTTTACCTTCGCCACCGGCAATCAACAAAATACGCTTCTCGGGTGAGTTCGCTTGTTGCCCAAGCCCTTTCAATGCTGCGACAGTGGCGCCAACATTGGTGCCTTTACTGTCATCGATATAATCAACCTCTGCAATTGTACTAATTAACTCCACCCTATGCGGTTCACCTTTGTATTCGCGTAAGCCATGTAACAAAGGCGCGAACGAGAGGCCAATCCCACGACACAATGCCAGGGCAGCTAGAGCATTTGCCGCATTGTGCTGACCGCGAATTTGCAAGGCATCCGTTGGCATCAAACGAGTAATAAGTGCAGGAATTTCTTCCACATCTTTTTTCTTGCGGCGGCCCGTTACAACAGGTACGTCTTCAGCAGGCGTTGCGGTGACCAGCCATCCCATACCATGTTCATTTAATAAACCAAGATCGCCAATTACTTCTGGCTCGTCGAGGCCAAACGTCACCACGGCGCCAGCCGATTTTGCCATTGCCATCACCAAAGCATCATCGCGATTGAGCACTTGAATAGTATTTTCACCAAAAATTCTGGCTTTATCAGAGCAATAGGCAGAAACGTTACCATGCCAGTCAAGATGGTCTTGCGTTATATTGAGCACGGTTGCCACATCCGCTTGGAGAGTAAAGCAACTGTGTAGCTGAAAACTCGACAATTCCAATACCCAGACATCAGGCAGAACGTCATTTTCTAAATCATGACGCAATACGTCCAATACTGCAGGACTGATATTGCCGGCGATACGCGTCCGCAAACCAGCTCGTTCACACAGAAGTCCAACCAAACTAGTTACTGTCGTTTTACCATTCGTTCCTGTGATCGCGATCACTTTAGGATGATATCCACTGCTTTCTTTTAAAACCGACAATGCCTGAGCGAACAGTTCCATTTCACCCCATACAGGGATATTTCTCTCAACAGCAACAGAGGATATATCTTTCAGCTCCAGCAACGGCGATAGCCCTGGGCTCACTGCAACAAAGTCAATGCCCGCTAATAATTCAGATGTGAAAGCGCCAGTAACGAACTCAACGTGCTCATTCAATGCCCGCAATGCAGGCAGACGATCTGGAATTTCACGCGTGTCGGCAACACGCAAAGTCGCGCCAGAGCGCATCAACCAGTGCGCCATTGCGAGGCCGGATTCACCCAGACCTAAAACTAAAACGTGTTTTCCAGAAAAATTCATAGGCGACAATTCAAACAATCAAGTTACAACAAAAAAATATGATTCACTTCCAAGACGTAGATCAACGCAGTTTTAGGGAAGCCAAGCCAACCAACACCAACAGCATCGTAATGATCCAAAAACGTACGACGACTTGCGTCTCCTTCCAGCCCTTTTTCTCAAAATGATGATGGAGTGGCGCCATCAAGAATAAGCGCCGCCCTTCACCAAACCGCCTTTTGGTATATTTAAAATAGCTGACTTGCAAAATGATGGACACTGTCTCGGCAACAAAAATGCCACCCATAATGAACAGCACAATCTCTTGGCGAATAATGACCGCAATGGTTCCCAAAGCACCGCCCAAAGCCAACGCGCCGACATCACCCATAAATACCTGTGCGGGGTGCGCGTTAAACCAGAGAAATGCAAGTCCGGCACCAGCCATCGCCCCACAAAAAATCAGTAATTCGCCCGCACCGGGAATGTGCGGGATCAATAGATATTTTGAATACACAACGTTACCAGTAAGATACGCAAAAATACCTAATGTCGAACCAACCATGATGATAGGCATGATTGCCAGTCCATCTAAGCCATCGGTAAAATTAACCGCATTGCTAGTACCAACAATCACGCAATAAGTTAGCGCAATAAAGCCCCAGACGCCAAGCGGATAACTGATCGTTTTAAAAAACGGTACGATAAGATCGGCTTTCGGTGGTAAATCCATACTGAAGCCTGACTGAACCCAGGCAAACAAAAGGTCGAGAATCTTAGAGCTACTTGGCGCCGACACTGAAAATGCCAGATAAAATGCAGCAACCAATCCAATGATGGATTGCCACATATATTTTTCCCTTGAACGCATACCTTCCGGATCTTTATTGACGACTTTGCGATAATCATCGACCCAGCCTATGGCACCGTAACCAAAAGTCACTATCATCACAACCCAAATAAAGCGATTACTCAAATCAGCCCACAGCAAGGTAGAGATCGCAATCGAAATCAAGATCAAAACGCCACCCATGGTCGGCGTACCGGTTTTCACTAAATGTGTTTCCATGCCATACGAACGCACTGCTTGACCAACTTTTAAACGAGTCAGCATACGGATCACAGCTGGCCCGGCAAAAATACCAATGGACAACGCTGTCATAGTGGCGAAAACTGCACGAAATGTAATAAAACCAAAGACGCGCAGCAGCCCCAGATCCTGTTTAAAAAATTCTGCTAACCAGAGCAACATGCTAATGAATTCCTATTGTTTTTTGTTGTGTAGAAATATCTGCGGCGTTCGTTAAATGTGCAACTACGCGCTCCATCTTCATAAAACGTGAGCCTTTAATCAGTACCTTAGTGTCGCTGCTGACGCGTGCATCTAAGGCGGTCAGCAAGTGCGCGATATCCGGAAAAAAGGTGGCCCCAATCCCATAACCAACCGCACTATGAGATACCTGGTCGCCCAGCAGAAACAAGCTGGCAATCCCAGATGCACGTGCGTACTCGCCTATCTCTTGATGGAATTCCGCGCCGTTTTCACCAACTTCGCCCATATCACCAAGCACCAGCACTGTGTCACCACCTAATTGACGCAATACATCGATTGCTGCTCTTACAGAATCTGGATTAGCGTTGTAGGTGTCGTCGATGACAGTTGCACCACTGATTGCTTGCTTACGCTGCAATCGTCCAGAAACTGGATGGAAACTTTCTAGACCGCGCACAATCAGATCATCGCTAATACCAATCGCATGACAACAGGCGGCGGCAGCCAATGCGTTTAGTACATTATGCTGACCGGCAGCCTGCAACTGAATGGAAGATATTTTTCCGTCGATGGAGATGTTGACATGACTACCAAAAACGTTGGCGGTGTAACTACCAGACACCTCGGCGTCGGACGTCAAACCGAAACTAATGACTTTGCGATGCCCACGCTCATGCGCGTAGGTGCGCCAGAGAGAACTATACTCGTCATCATGCGGGAATACGGCAATACCATCGTCTGGTAGTGCTCGAATTGCCGCGCCATTTTCTTCGGCTACCGCACGAACGGTTTGCATAAATTCCTGATGTTCCCGCTGCGCATTGTTCACCAACACCACCGTAGGCAACGCCACCGACGCCAATAGCGCAATTTCACCAGGGTGATTCATACCCATTTCGATAACGGCCGCTTGATGTGATGACGCCAACTCCAGTACGGTTAATGGCACGCCAATTTCATTATTCAAGTTACCCCTGGTGGATAATCTTTGATTTTCACCAAAAGCTGTAGCCAAGATTGAGGCGATCATTTCTTTCACGGTGGTCTTACCATTACTTCCCGTTACACCAATGACGGGTAAGGTAAATTGCTGGCGCCAGAATCGTCCCACTTCCGCCAGTGCCATCTTGGTATCAGGAACTACTAATGCAGGTAAATTGAAGTCGTCAGGTAGGTGTTCAGCAATGACTGCTGATGCACCGGTAGCAGCGACTTGCGGCAAGAAATCGTGGGCATCAAATTTCTCACCACGTAGGGCAACAAAAACGTCGCCGGCGTTAATTTTCCGGCTATCCGTCGACAAGCCAAAAATCTCTGCATCAGCGGTAATTGACGCAGAACTCAATGCAGCAGCTAACTGTTTTAAGGTAAATTTCATTAGCTACCTCGCTTAGTATTGCCACTGGTAGCAACAGTTGCCAATGCCAGAGCCGCATGCTCTTCGTCAGAGAATGGCCATTTTTTACCTAAAATATCCTGATAGGTTTCATGGCCTTTGCCCGCCAATAACACGACATCCTGGTGACCTGCATGTTTAATAGCGTACAAAATTGCATTAGCACGGTCTTCGACCACATGTACTTGCGTACTCATACCAGCGACAATATCCTGAATAATCGTGGTCGGATTCTCACTACGTGGATTGTCACTGGTGACGACAACGTGGTCGGCATTTTCAGCAATTTTCCCCATCTGAGGGCGTTTACCGGGATCGCGATCACCACCACAACCAAAGACGCACCATAGTTTCCCCTGGCGTTCTTGCGCAACTTGACGTAAGGCTTCTAAAGTTTTTTCTAAGGCATCGGGTGTATGTGCATAGTCAATCACGACCATTACATGCCCAGCAGTACCCAAAAGTTGCATACGTCCAGGCACTGGCGTCAGTTTTTCTATCGTCGCTACGACTTTGGCAAAGCCCAGTCCTTTGCTCAATAACACCGCGATAACACCGAGTATATTGCTCACATTAAACTGACCAATTAACTGTGTCTTCACCAACCCGCTACCGAATGGCGATTCCAAATGAAAACTAGTACCCGTATGAGAGGTTTTCAAATTCGATGCGCTCAGCAAATCAACGCCTTCATTGTCTTTCTGATGGAGGCTGTAGGCGATCAATTTTAAGCTTGGATATTTTTGACGCAATTCTTTGAGCAAGGTCTGCCCAAACGGATCATCAAGATTAATCACAGCAGTACTTAAACCAGGCCAATCAAATAAGGCACTCTTTGCCGCAGCGTAGTGCGCCATATCTCCATGATAATCAAGATGATCACGGGTCAGATTTGTCAGTAATGCAGTATCAATATGCAAGCCATATAAGCGGCCTTGCTCCAGTCCTATTGATGACGCTTCTATCGCTAAAGCCTGTGCGCCATCTTCCTGCATTCTCACCAACCCACGTTGCAAGTTCAGTGCATCTGGCGTCGTAAAGCCGGTTTCCGATAAACTCCCTAACGTGCCATTTTTATAAATGCCAACACCTAAGGTGCCAATGACTGCGCTATCGCACTTGTTGAGCGACAGTGCTTTAGCCAGCCATTGCGTGCAGGAAGTTTTACCATTAGTACCAGTCACAGCAATGCTAAACATACCGGCATCGGGGACGTTATACCAAGCACTTGCAATGTAACCTAACTGTTTCTGCAAGTCCGCGACGGCGAGGTGCGGCGTAGTTATTGACGGATCCCAAGCATAATCATTGGCTTCATACACGACAGCAACGGCGCCATTGGCAATCGCGTTACGAATATATTGCCGACCATCACCATGATGTGCTTTCACAGCAAAAAATACATCGCCGGGAGAAATACTTCTGGAGTCGGCGCTCAGTTGGGCTGTTGGCGCACTTTTCCTGAGCCAGTTAATAATGTCATTCATTGATAATTTATTTATTGTCATTACATACTCTCCTGCACACCGGTATCGGGCACGATCGTAGTAATTGACGAATCTGGAGGAACGTTCATTGAACGTAATACATTGGCAGTGATAGCCGAAAAGATTGGTGCGGCAACAATACCGCCGTAATAACCACCTACGCTAGGTTCATCGATCATCACCGCCACGATAACGCGAGGATTAGATACCGGCGCAAAGCCGACGAAGTCACCTACATATTTATTGACGTAATGTCCGCCTTCGATCTTATGTGCGGTGCCAGTTTTACCTGCGACACGATAACCAGCAACCCGTGCCTGAGTCGCCGTACCGCCAGGTTGCGTCACGGATTCCATCATGCTGCGCATTTCCATCACTGTCTTTTGAGAAATAACACGTTGGCCTTTCGACGCGCCAACTGATTTTTGAAAAGTCAAAGGAATCATGTCGCCGTTACGAGCAAAAATCATATAAGCATGCGCCATCTGCAACAGCGAAACAGAGAGACCATGGCCATAGCTCATGGTTGCCTGCTCAATGGGGCGCCAGTTTTTGTAGTTGCGCAAGCGACCAGCGACAGCGCCCGGAAAGCCTACTTTTGGCTGCTGCCCAAACCCTAGCGTGGTGAATAATTCCCACATTTCTTTTGGCGGCATTTGCAACGCCATTTTTGCAACGCCGATATTGGAAGACTTTTGAATAACCTGCGCTACCGTCAATGCGGATTCTTTATGCGCATCATGGATCATCGAAGGTCCAATCATCATTACACCTGGAGCTGTCTGGAATACTGTATCAGGCGTTACTCGCCCGGTATCAAGTGCCAATGCGACAGTAAATGGCTTCATGGTTGAACCCGGCTCAAACGTATCGGTGATCACACGATTACGTAGCTGGGCACCTGTCAATATCGAGCGATCATTGGGGTTATAACTTGGCAGATTAACTAACGCCAATATTTCACCCGTTTGCACATCTAACACGACGGCTGCACCTGCTTTTGCTTTGTGTTTTTCGACGGCATCTTTGAGATGGGTAAAAGCAATATACTGAATTTTACTGTCGATCGACAAATTTAATTCATGGCCATCATGCGGTTCGCGAATCGCCCGAATGTCTTCAACGATACGACCCAAGCGGTCTTTGATAACACGGCGACTGCCGAGCTTACCGGCGAGGTCTTTTTCAGAAGCTAATTCGATGCCTTCTTGTCCGACATCTTCTACATTCGTAAAGCCCACCACGTGCGCCATGATTTCACCCTCTGGGTAAAATCGCTTATATTCTTTGCGGGTATCAATTCCGGGAATAGCTAAGGCTTGAATTTTATCGGAAACGTCTTGCTCGACCTGACGTTTCAGATAGACAAACTGCCGGTCTGAATCGAGTTTTTTACGTAATTCAGCCTCTGACATATCCAACAACTGTGCCAGTTGCCGGATTTTTTCTGCTGGTGCACTTAGTACGTCCTCAGGTATTGCCCAAATAGCTTTCACTGGTACCGAGGAGGCCAATACTTCACCATTTCTGTCCGTAATTTTTCCGCGCGTCGCCGGTAATTCGAGTGTCCGCGCATAACGGCTGGCACCTTGTTTTTGCAAAAATTCAGTCGTAATACCCTGCAGCCATAAAGCCCGTGCTATCAATGCAAAGAAAGCACCAAATAAAAGGAATAGCACCAAGCGCGAACGCCAGGTAGGCAATTTAACATCCAACACTGGATTAGATGAAAACGACACCCCACGGGATGCAGCCTTGCGTGAGCTATTCCCCGGGCGACTCATTTTAATTCCTCAGCTTTGAGGTACTGAGTGCGCTCCGGCGTCACGACGATCATACCTAATTCGCGCGTTGCGGTTTCCTCGATCCGTGCGTGTTTCCCGTACGTCGACTGATCTAACTTGAGTTGCGTCCATTGCAGCTCATACTGTTTGCTCAGGCTTTGCTCACTTTCGAGTTCAATGAACAAATGGCGTGCCTGATATTGCGCATTAATCAAAGATAATGCACACGCAATCAATAACAGCGCCAAAAAAATATTGATGCGGTTTGTCATGACATCACCTCAGGCAAACGCTCTGAAACACGCAAAATCGCAGAGCGAGAACGCGGATTCTCAGTCACCTCCTGATCGGAAGGCTTAATCCGATTGAGTAAGCGCATTTGAGGTTGCGGTAAATCCAAATGCCGGATAGGCAAACGTCGGTCGGGCTGCTCAACTTTGACCTTAGAAGCAAAAAATTGTTTTACGATGCGGTCTTCCAATGAATGAAAACTGATCACCGACATGCGACCAAAGGGCGCCAATGCCGTAAATGCAGCTTCCAGACCTACTTCGAGATCTTCAAGCTCCTTATTGACGAAAATCCGTATAGCCTGAAAGGTGCGAGTTGCCGGGTCCTTGCCCTTCTCGCGAGTTTTGACGGCGTGTGCGACGAGTTCTGCAAGCTGTCTGGTTCCAGTAATGGTGTCCGTCTGCCGGCGAGCAACAATCGCCTTTGCAATCTGAAAAGCAAACCGTTCTTCCCCATAATTTTTTATTACCTCCCTAATTTTTTCTTCATCTTCGCTCGCCAACCATTCAGCTGCCGAAATACCACGTGTGGTATCCATACGCATATCTAAGGGGCCGTCTGCACGAAAACTAAAACCACGACTAGCATCGTCCACTTGTGGAGACGAGATGCCTAAATCCATCAAAACGCCGTCAACTTGAGTTACGCCAAGTTCTTGCAAGGCTTCCGTCATAGTCGCAAAACTGTCATGGACAATGTGAAATCGTGGGTCGCTGATTTCAGACGCGCTGGCAATCGCCTGAGTGTCTTTATCAAATGCAATCAAACGGCCTTGTGGACCCAAATGCTCCAAAATAAGACGGCTATGGCCGCCGCGCCCAAATGTGCCGTCAATATAGACGCCGTTAGCACGCTCACCAGAAATCCCCAGTGCATCTACTGCTTCGTCCAACAGCACGGTCTTGTGCTTATATTCTGTCGCTACGTGGTTCGTCATTTCTCGCGATCAGAAAGAAAAATTATTTAACACATCTGGAGCGCCAGCTGCTTTGGCATTGGCTTCATTTTCAGCCAAACGCGTGGCATCCCAGATTTCAAAATGACTGCCCATACCAAGAAGCATGATGTCACGCTCAATCCCTACCGCATTACGCAGTTCTGGCGCAACCAAAATACGTCCAGCACTGTCCAGATCCACATCGAATGCATTACCGAGAAAAATTCGCTTCCAGTCGCGTGCCTGGATCGGCCAGGCGGCAATTTGCTCACGATGAGATTCCCAAGTTGGCCGCGGAAATAGCAATAAACAACCGTCAGGATGACGTGTCAGGGTGACGTGCCCCTGAAATTGCTCGCTCAGGGCATCACGATAACGGGCAGGAATAGACATTCTGCCTTTCGCATCGAGATTGAGTGCGGATGGACCCTGAAACACGCTTGTACCTTTAACCTGGACTTTGATTGAAATGAGAGGTCTTGTGATAAGAATCAATTATTGGGGTTTTATCCCACAAAAATACACTTTTTCACACTGATTCCCACTTTAGAGGATGACTCGAACATGGTCAAGTAAAATTACAAGGCTAAATTTGAATTTCTTTAATGAAGTCAATGACTTAGCGCAACTACTTAAAAAGTAATTTTTAGAAATAGTCCTATAAATTAATGACTTACGAAATATTTTGAAAGTGGCTTATCACATATAAGCCTGATGGTCAGCAAAAAGCTAACCGAAGAAAGTTATGAAATAGAGGAAATTACCCGATCATGCAAACATGTTGCCTACACTTAAATATGGCATAACCATGGTTAACAGGCATGAGGTTGACGTTCCAGTTACGCAGAAAAAGGATTAATTTCAACTTGCGAGCATTTTTTTCAACTAAGAAGGCCGTTTTAATTTCGCTTGTTTTTGCAATAAATGCTGGAAATCCTTAGCAGCAATCGCTTTACTGAAGTAAAAGCCTTGGTATTCATCGCATTTAAAATCACGCAATGTATTCAGTTGGGTCTCAGCATCCACCCCTTCCGCAATCACTTTCAGACCCAAGGTATGCGCCATTGCGACGATCGCCAGAACAATTGCGGTATCATTCGGATCGGTAGGAATGTCTTTAATAAACGAACGATCGACTTTTACACTATCCACTGGGAAACGCTTTAGATAGGCGAGAGAAGAATAACCTGTTCCAAAATCATCGATAGACAACGTAAACCCGGCTTCCTTGAAACCATCCATTAACACAATCGCTTGCTCGCGATTGTGCATCACCATGCTTTCGGTAATTTCGAACTCGATAGCATTCGCAGGCACTCGCCAAAACTCGACCACACTTTTGACTTCATCTAGCAACAGATGATCATTGAACTGCGAACCAGATAAATTAATCGCAATACGGCCAAACCGGCTATCTAACTGACGGAAACTCAACACGTCACGGCACGCCACATCCAGCACCAACATGCCCAATCGAGGAATCAGGCCAGCCTCTTCTGCCAGCATAATAAAGTCGTTCGGGTAAAGAATTCCACGTTCAGGGTGATTCCAGCGCACCAGCGCTTCCGCCCCAACAATAAGTCCAGTCGCTACCGACACCTTTGGCTGATAATAAACCACGAACTCCCGACGCTCTATGGCCTTTCGCAAACGCGCCTCAAAGGCCAGCCGTTCGACGGTGTGGGTGTTCATTTCCGAGGCATAGAACTGGAAATTATCTTTACCTTTATTTTTCGCACGATACATCGCGATATCGGCATTTTTTAGCAGCGTCTGGGCATCACGACCATCGGTCGGGAATGTTGCAATACCAATACTGGCGCTGAGCTGGCACTCTTGCCCGTAAATTTCGAAAGGTTGCGATGCCTCAAACAACAGCTTGTCGGCAATATCACCCAAGTCACGCGGTTCGCTGAATTGATCGATCAGCAAGATAAATTCATCACCGCCAACGCGCGCCACAATATCTGATTCACGCAGCGTCTGCCGGAAGCGCTGAGAAACGCTACGCAAAACTTTATCGCCTTCGTCATGGCCAAAGGTGTCATTGATATTTTTAAATCGATCCAGATCAAGAAATAAGACCGCCAGCCTGGTCCGATTTCGTTCTGCGAGGGACAGAGCTTTTGCCAAATGCTGGTTGTAGAGAAAGCGATTCGGTAAGCCGGTTAGCTCATCATAGTGCGCAAGTTGCAGAATTTTTTTCTCGGATCGACGACCTTCTATCGCAATCGTCGCGATCTCAATCATGATACCAATTAGGCCCATGTCTTCTTCAGTCATGCAAGGAACATCCGGAAATAACACCGTGAAGCTGCCTAAAACATGCCCATGCTTATCCATCAAAGGCCACGCCATACTGGACTTAAACTCGGATAACTCTTCGAGTCCATTAACAAATTGCATACAAGGTGCTTGTTGTAAATTTTCTATCTGTACGGGACAAGCGATGGATACCGCATCACTCCAAATCCCGTTGCCGTGAGTGACAGACATATTGGTCATTTGACTGAGCAATATTTTAGGAAATTTATGCCCAACGCCTTGCGTAAAGGTTCGTTGATCATCAGACAGAAGTTGCAAACCTACCGACCACGAGGGTCGCATTTCTTGCACAAAATCGCATACTGCATTCAAAATATAAATAGGATCTTCGTTCGCGCCGATATATTGTAATAAGCGATTTTGTCCTTCCAGCAAACGCTCTGTATATTTTCTGGCGTTAATGTCTCGCTCTACGCAAAATAGTAGGGTTTCTCCTTCAATCTCAACCGGACTCAAAGAAACTTCGCTATAAAATGGCATCCCATTTTTTTCAAGTTGCCACTCGAAACACTGCGGCGAACCAGAAAAGGCCATGTCAATTAAGTTTGAAATTAAAGCGTCTTTATCAGAATCATAAAAACCCGGGACAGATTGTTTCTGAGCTGAAAAGCTGCCAACTTGCTTACCAACGATATCCGTCTCTGATTTTGCCCCCAATAATTTTACCGCCGCATGATTGCAATCGACGTATTGATAGGCGCGATTAATAATCAAAATGGCGTCTTGCGCACCAGTAAAAAGTATTCGATACCTGTCCTCACTTGCGATAAATTTAGCTTGTGAAATCTGCAGTCGTTTTAGTTGCCACATTAACACCAGCGCCAACAGCACAATGAAAGCAACCGTTAACGACGTGAACAAGATTCGTTGTTGCAAACGTTTATTCCAATCGACCAATATGTTATCCATATTTCTCGCATAGACGAGAGTCATAGGAGCGCCGGTAATTTTGCGATGAGTGTACAGATACTCGCCACCACCATCCAGAATAGAACCACTAATTAAAGTACCCTCGTTGGCGACGTCTTCAATCGCTGCTAAAAGGTCCGGCTGAATCGGTGGATGATCAAGAAAATTGGCGTCAAATGGGGCTCTGGCGAGTATGTTGCCATGCTGGTCATGTAGCGAAATTCCTGCAGCGCTACCGCGCGCGACTATTTCGTAAAATTCTTGAAAATAGCTCAACCTGACATCCGCCTCCAAAATGCCGATGTCCTGTCCTTTTGAATCATAAATATGGCGTGCAATCGGTAAAATCCATTGATCCGCCTCTGCTAACTTGGTTGAGTTACCAACGACCAGATCTGTGTAGGCAGGTCTTTTCAATAAGAGATCGATGTGAGTCAATGTGGAATTGCGATTCGCCAAATCTTTGAAAGGACGACTAGAGAAGCGTCTGACGCCTTGTCTATCAAACACGGAAAGCGAATATATAAACTGCGACTCTTGTCTTTGGCTCAGTAAAATTTTTTGTGCCGAAGCGTCATAAGTGGGTGACGCCGGATCTAACGCACGCATTTCGCTGCTGGTAGCATCCATTGCACGTACAGCTTCATTCAAAGCCCGGCTGGCATGCTCCTCCAGAATCCGCACTGTAAAATAGCTATGCTGCTGGGCGTCAGCCAGCGTCAAGCCTTTATCTTCGCGTATCGACCACCAACTCTGGGTCACAATTGCGACAACGATAAGAAGAACACAAACAACGAATGCCGACAACGGCACCTCGCGTTGCTTTTTTATGCGTTGAGTCTCCATGCGCTTGAGGGTGATATGTATTTGTTGATATGGTTCCTGATGCGTCGCAGTGATCAACGCCTCAGGGAAAGTAGTACAAAAATAGCTTTATTAATTTATTAAAGTTTAAGTGTAAGTCTAAGTGTAAGTGTAAATTCAGGGATTCAGTTTAACACCAGAGTTTTTGAAAAATTACTACAATCTTCGTACTTTGAGGAAATTGTTTAAATATTTCCAAATAACGCGAACAATGCAAAAAAACCACAGATCGTCGCCATCTACAATTATTTGCCGATGAACAACATTCAAGGTAAATTATCAATATAACATTAGAAAGTGGCGATGCTGTCGATTTTTCGATAGCGCAAAGCAGAAAATAGCTGACATGGGACTCGACGCATCACATATGACACGCATCACTCTGATCGCACTAAATTAACCGCAACGCCACACGTTTGACGTCGATCACTAAATATTAGTGGAATTAGTGAAATAGAAATTAGTTGAAGCAGGCCGATAGGCCGGATTTTGTTACGGCATCAGGCATTGCTACCTTCCGCTATGACAATCATTCCTCTAGGCGCCGGATTACTCCGCCGCTCAAGCTTTCTACCCGCACGCTCCGCGAGCCGCCTCAACGCGTGCCTATTTGAAATTGCTCCGGGTGGAGGTTACCGCGTTTCACCGTAACTTAATACGCTCGTCTCTGTGGCCCTATTCCTCGTCTTATACTTTCGCTTTCGCCAAAGCTTTCAACGTACGGCCGTTAGCCGTCACCCTGCTCTATGGAGTCCGGACCTTCCTCCCGTCGCCATGCAAAACATGGCAACCAGCGATTGTCTGGCCTGCTTCGGGCTCTATTTTACCTCAGAACAGGCACCATCAGTAGCAGTAAGCTTCCATTGACGTCAATACCATCGTTGCGACAACGACAGATTTTATCGATTATCGTCAGAAGCACTGCAAATTTTGTAGGCTTTCTGGTAGCTTACTGCTTTTCCTTGTTCAGATTTCTTATCATGTCGAATTCTCGTTCTGGCGGTCAACTCATCGTGGATGCATTACAAATTCACGGTGTCGATACAATTTTTGGTGTCCCCGGCGAGAGTTATCTCCCAGTTTTGGATGCATTGCACGACAGTCCCATACGTTTCATTATCAATCGCCAGGAAGGCGGCGCTGCCTTCATGGCAGATGCCTATGGAAAAATGACTGGCAAGCCAGGCATCTGCTTTGTCACACGTGGCCCAGGTGCCACCAACGCCTCCATTGGTGTTCATACAGCGTATCAGGACTCAACCCCAATGATTTTATTCATTGGCCAGGTTGGTAATGATTTTGTGGAACGTGAAGCATTTCAAGAAATCGACTATCGTCGCATGTTTGGGCAAATGGCTAAATGGGTCGCACAAATTGACCACGCGGATCGGGTGCCTGAATACATTGCGCGAGCTTTCCAGGTTGCAACCAGCGGTCGGCCAGGACCCGTCGTTTTAGCTTTACCGGAAGATATGCTGGCACAAGTTGCAGACGTTGCGGACACCCGCCGTTACACGCCGGTGCAAGCATCCCCATCGCCACAACAGCTTGCACAATTCCGCAATATGCTAGCGGTTGCCCAACGTCCAGTTTTGTTGATCGGTGGTAGTGGGTGGGATGTTGCCGCCTGCAATAATATTCGCGATTTCGCCAGCAGCAATCATCTCCCCCTCGCCTGTGCATTCCGCTTTCAGGATTTAATCAATAATGCGGATGCGAACTATATCGGTGATGTCGGCATTGGCATCAATCCCAAACTGGCGCAGCGCATAAAAGAGGCCGATCTGGTCATTGCAATTGGCCCTCGCCTTGGCGAAATGACGACCGGTGGCTACACGGTTCTGGAGGCCCCTATCACCAAACAAAAACTGATTCATGTCCACAGCGATGCTTTAGAACTTGGCCGTGTTTATCAGGCAGATCTGATGATCAATAGCGGTATGAAAGAATTTGCGGACGCGCTGGCTGATATGGAAGCATTGGATGCTGCACAAAAGTGGCAGCATAATGTTGCCGAAGCGAAGGCTGATTTATTGGCATGGCAAGTTGAACCCGCTATTTTTGCACAAGAGAATGCACCTCTCAATTTGTGGCAGGTCGTACAAGAGATCATGCGCCAAACACCCGTCGATACCATCATCACGAACGGTGCAGGAAATTACGCAACCTGGGCGCACCGTTATTTCCGCTATGGTGGTTTCCGTACCCAACTGGCGCCTACGTCGGGAGCCATGGGCTACAGCGTGCCGTCAGGGGTTGCGGCAAAAATTATTGATCCAGAGCGCACGGTAATCACCTTCGCGGGTGATGGCGAATACATGATGAATGGACAAGAGTTAGCAACCGCAGTTCAGTACAAAGCGGGTGTCATCATTATCGTATTTAATAACGGTATGTATGGAACTATTCGTATGCATCAGGAGCGTGAATTCCCGGCACGTGTTTCGGGTACCGAGCTGCATAACCCAGATTTTGCCGCGCTTGCTCGCGCCTATGGCGCAAGTGGCGAAACTGTTCTAAGCACCGCAGAATTTGCCCCCGCACTTGAGCGTGCGCTCAAGTACAGCCGTGAGAATCAATTACCCGCGCTGATCGAATTACGTTACGACGGTAATTTAATCACTCCAGGTGCGAGTCTGGAAGCGATTCGAAAGCAGGCAAAGGCATCTGGAAAATAGCATCGCAAATTCGCATCAATCGCCTAAAACACCATGCCGTCGCGCATGGTGTTTCTTCGTTAACTACAAAAAATATTGTGCGATAAAAGACTTATCAACAACCTATTAAAGTCAATCAAATATCATCCGTAGCGTTACCAATGTCGCAGACGGCGATCCAAAGTCCTGGAAGCGAAACCTCATCGCTTTTTTTAATAGATGAGCGGATGCCGACGTTGATGACTGGGCACTGAGGCATGAGCCTGTGTCTCGAGTGGGAAGTTAACAATCCAATGACCAAGGAAAAACGGCGCATTAAAGTCTTCTGCGATTTGTCCATGGCAAAACTCTGGTGCAATGTTTGCCGCCAATTCAGTCTGAATAATTGGGTGATCTGGATCGGTGACAGAAAACTCACCAACAATGAGCGAACAGCCTGGATGTTGCGGATCCTTGTTGAATTTGTATGATAATGCTGCTCTGTCATTTGAAGGACCGACCAGTAGGCGCTCATTTGATCCTGATACGTTGTCGTCCCTGGATATCCAGCTGGCTGAAAAACGAAAAAAATAGGTAGCGATGGCCTTCCCATGCCGTCCAAGATTTTGTCCATTGACAACAAAGCCATTCGCAAAATCATTCCAGCGAATAGCAATACAACGAGGACGAGAAGCGTCAAAAGTAACAGAAGCCATGTTAAACCACCTTTGAAAATGGAACTTTCAAGACGACAATAAAATCTGTTTAGCAAACAGATTGAGCGATCAACGCAATACGTTATCTTGAATGGCTCACCAAAATACTGTTGAGCATTAGCTGTATTTTTATTGCGTGATACACGACAACATCAGTCTCCTCTTCAACGCACAACGGGCATGTCAGACCATCTGATCCATGAAAATCCAACGAGTTCCATAAATGTGGTTGATTAGCCAAAAATGTGCGACTGAAGTCACTTTCTATGGTTTTTAGTATTATTTAAAAATATAGAAATTTCAACATCTTTTTTATATTTTTTCGTATTTTTCATACTTTTTAATTCTATTCGGGACTTACGTAAAACGGTCCCTGCAAGGCCTGGCGGCGAAGGCAGTACAAATAGTGCGACTAGGAAATATAGTGCTGTTGTGGCTGTCTTTCGTAAGTCCCGCAAATGCTCAAAAAAATTACTCAAAGAGTAATAGATTAATGAGCAATTGAGCTTTGTAGTCGAGTTTCTTTATTTCGCTGTTGACGATGTTGCCATGCAGATAAAATACCTGCCATAACGATCATCACAAAAATCCAGGCGATATAGGCTACCAATAAGGCTGGCTTATAAGCGGGATTTACAGTTCCAGAAAAGAAACTGATCTGCGAACCATACATTCCCTGCATATAAAGCCATGCAAAGCCATGAATGAGACCTAGATGCAACATGTAGAACAACAGCGGATGACGGCCAAACAGCAATAAAACAGGCCAAGCTTGTCTGACATGACGTTCTAACAGATACAAAGCAAACAAGCCGACACTTACGGTGATACAGAGATACAGTAACGATGGCGGGTATTTGTGTACTTTGATAAACGCCATGAGGTCAATCAACCATCCCTGCCCCTGTGGCATCCAAGGATCTGGATCGCCATAATAATTACCGCTACGCAAAATAATAAAACTCAGCATCAACAAAATGGCAGCGCCAAGCAAAAAACGATCACGACGCGGCGGCTGCCACGTCATTACTGGCCCCATCGCATAGCCTGCCGCCATCAAACCTATCCATGGCATCAACGGATAAGCAAAAATAATACGAAAATCGTCGCCTAAAGAAATAGCACCACCTTGATGCCAAAGTCGCAGCCACAGACCGGCATCTTTTGCATGCCACGCGTCAAGTAAATTATGCGGTACGATTAAAGCGATCGCTATGCCGATCAACACCCAGCGCGGCAACCAAATGAAAATACTCAATGCCATCATGGCGACGCCAATCGCCCAGATCACCTGCAATAAGACGAAATGAAAACCAAATTGCCAACAAAAGCTGACCCATGTCCATTCGAGTACGACCAGCATCAAGCCACGGGACAGCAAGTAACGAGACATCTGCTGCAAATCGTAACGTTGTGCGCGGAGAAAAGCGGACATGCCGGCCAAAAGCACGAATATTGGTGCACATAAATGCGTAATCCAGCGCGTCCAAAACCATGCTGCCGAACCAGCGTTCCAATCAAGGGGATCAAATGCTGTCGGAGCAAAAAAATCTCGCGTATGATCCAGCGCCATGAGTATGATGACGATGCCACGCAGAAGATCAATTGAAGTCAGGCGACTACTTGGTTTCAACTCCGGCTCCTTATTTTTTAGCGATTCAATAACGGCAAATAATAACAACTACAGGCAACCTCGGGCGCGGCAATTTCAGAAAATGGCAATGCTCATTTCTCTTTTTGAAGCAAAGAAAAATATCTAAACGCACGACATTACGTCTCACTTTCAGTGATGTCACGCAATAAATTTTTTTGCAAACCTTGCCGCGCTTGTCTACGCGCTGTACGTTGCGGGTGTACTGCCTCGTGCGCCCCCGCATTACGTTGACGCGCCGCCAACGCCAGCAAGTTACGTGGCTTAGACGTGGGTATTGAAAGTGTCATTTTCTTCTTCATATTATCCCCCTATGGATTCACTCCAAAGTCTCTATGCATAAGCAATTTGATCGGGATATTTTTCACCGGGAAACCATCCGGCGATAAAAAACCCCGACAAGTTTTCTTTACCAGGGTTACAAAGTGAACGACCGGCTCAGGTTGGTGTTGTACCGTAATCCCTGAGCAAGCTGCGCAGAGATCTTACGATATAGGTTTTGATCTTGCATCAGCCTTGCGTGGCATGGTCGTCCTTTCTAAAAAAAATAAAATCGTTCAATATATCGTCATTCATATTCATGCATACAGCGAGTGCTTCATTGTGCACGATATAAAAACAGCCTGTCAATCTGACGTTCTCATTTCATTACAATTCCATGAGATCACGACCAACCACCAGATTCCCGGAAAAATAGGGGCGCACTGCGTCAGCCCAAACCTCATCAGCTAAAAATGGATATCCACCAGGAACAAAATGCGAGAGTACCAAGGTTTTTACCCCAGCCTCTGAAGCTACTCTCCCAACTTGTTCGGTACTGGTATGGCTGGCTAATAAATGTTCGCGTAAGGTTTTTGCATTTGTTTCCGTTGCAATCAATTTGTCGAGCGAAGGGAGATGCATAACCTCATGCACCAATACATCGGCGCCTTTTGCGAGCTTGATCAAATTATCAGATGGATGCGTATCACCCGAAAAAACAATTGACCGATCCGGGCAATCAAAACGATAAGCAAATGCTGGCGACACGGGAGGATGTTCGACAAGTGCCGCCGTTACTTTAACGTTCGCATCTTGCATCACAAAGCCATCACTGGTGATTTCGTGCACCTGAAACAAATCTGCCAATGATGGCCTGCCTTCATCCGCCATTCTTGTACGAATATCGTAGTCATTCATTTGCAAAAATAATTTACGCATTTCGGCGAGGGGCGGAGGGCCATAGCTTTCTACTTTGGTGTGCAGATCGGCTGCCCAAGCCAGCAACATTAAATTGCCAAAATCCGCGTTGTGATCGGAATGCTGATGGGTGATAAAAATGTTTTTTATGGATGATAATTTCAACTTTGCTTTAATAAATTGATTCGCTACGCCATTTCCACAATCAATGACATAACTCGCGCCATTAACGACCAACACTTGCGCCGGTGCAGCCCGATTCGGCTTAGGTGTTGGGCCACCAGCGGTTCCTAACAGAATCAAACGCGATTTACCGTTATCGGCATCGGCTGCGAACGCATTGCCAAGTCCAGACAAACCTGATGCAACGCTGGCACCTAGGGCAACTGAATGATGTAAAAACTGGCGACGTGAAGTGGATAGGGAACCTGATTTTTTCATTATAAAAATCTCACTGTGAAGCATGAAATTAAAAGTGTAGCACGCGACTATTGTCGATAAATCAAAACTGTCGCATCGATAACATCATCGTACTCATAAAATATAATTCCGTGCAGCAATAAATATTAATTCATGCACAACTTGTGTTGGTCGCTGAGCACAAATTATTCCGTTGTGAATAATTTACTGGCAGCAACCTAATTGGTTCTGGTATTTTGTAGGTAGTGCCTTGTTCAACAGTTTTTTGAAAAGTTCCTGTTCTCCCTCATTGCCTGAATTTCAGTCTCAGTAAGGAAAGAAGTCATGGAAGTAATCGGATTTAAGCTTCGCTGGCTCGTCAAGAACCTATTCTTTGTACTTTCAATGGCTTTCTGCGGTTGCTCGTTTGCAGGTACGGTCATGACTGATGCTGTCTGCGGTAAACCATCTGAATTTCCTCAAATCCCGACTGCGAACGCTGCATGGACACCAGGGCTTGGGAAATTACGCCTCGAAAAAATATGCTGGCTACGCATCGACCGTCCATTGCCGTACAACGAACTATTGAGTTTTAAAAGTGTATGGATCGATATTGCGCTCTATGATAAACAGGCCAACGTAATTGGAAGCGTGCTTCATAATGGACCGAGCCATAATGCGCTCGTCAGTGCGAATCGTGTTAGTTTTGTCGTGCAAAATGCAGCTTATCCATTATATGCGCGCATCGCCATTTCGCCGATGACCTCATTCTACGACCCGATTGAACTCTCGAGCATGACGATGGAAGACGCGAGTTCAGTTGCCCGTAAGGCAGAAAACACCAGCGTGGCGGAGTCCGCTGTCTTGTTAGGCTTTGCTTTGGTTATGTTAGCGTTCAGCCTTTTTTTACGAGACGTCAATTATGCGCTGTTTGCTCTCTATGCTTTTTTCCAGGCGGCATTTATCATCTTCAATGACGGTTTGATTTTCGCATTCTCAGATTTACCGCCATGGTTTTTACGTTTATTCGTCTTAACTTATTGGCCGGCAAAAGCGGTGTTATCCGTGATAGTGACCAGGATCGGCGGATTTCAACAACATAGTCCTAAAATTGCTATTTGCATGTTGTTAATAGCAGGCTGCTACTTAATGCTGCCTCCACTTTCTTTTTATGAGGCAACGCTACCAATCAAAACGGTGCACATACAGGACTACCTTGATTTTTTATGGTTTCCAATCGCGTTATGGGGCTTATTTCGTGCGACCCGCCAACATCAAAAAGGGACGCCTTTATTAATTTTTGGTTTGCTTCCCATAGCGCTTCTTTGGTGGCCGGTTGCGCTGATTAATATTCAACCCAAAAGCTGGGGTTGGCGTTATGAGCCGCCATCAGGTACGACATTGGACGTGATTCAAAATTTATTCTTGCCAACACTTTTATGTATCAGTCTGGCTTACCGTTCTTTCGTGTTGCATAAAGAAGCAATACGTATTGCGCGAGAAGATCAACTAACCGGTCTCGCCAATCGTGAACGCCTTGCAGTACAGGGCGAAATGATGCTCAAAAATAATCATCATCCCCATATTGCGGTGGTTGCAGTTAACGTTGATCGATTTAAAGCAATCAATGAAACTCTGGGACATGACATTGGAGATGCGGCATTGATCGAAGTAGGACGACGGCTTTCTTCTATCCCCAATACAGTGGTTGGTCGCAGTCAATCAGATCAATTTTTTATTATTTGGATAGGCATCCATAATATTGGTGATTTACAACGGCATCTGAAAGAAAAATTCTTTTCGGCAATCACAGTCAGTCAACAAACAATCGATATTTCTTTATCGGCCGGTGTCAGTTTACAAATCAATGTCAGTATGCAAAAGCATATGCATTGTGCCGAAATCGCGCTCGGTGCAGCTCGCGCGTCCAAATCTGGTTGGGAAGTCTATCGTCCGGAAATGGATAGCAATAAACTCGGTGATTTGAGCTTGCTTTCTGAATTACGCAAAGCCATTCAAGATAATCAATTGCGAATTTATTTACAACCGAAGGTCAGAATTAACGATGGCGCTATTACCTCCGCAGAAGCACTTGTACGTTGGCACCATCCGACACGTGGCATGATCCCGCCTTACCAATTCATTCCATTTGCAGAGCATACAGGGCACATTAGCGCTATCACCGTGTGGATGCTGAAAGAAGCCATGCAGTTAGTCGCTGCTTGGCGCCAGGCTGGAGATCCGATACAAATTTCAATCAACTTGTCTACCTTCGATTTACGAAATCACAATATTGTTTCGATTATCGAAACGCTTCGAGAGACCAATCATGCCTCCGCAGAAGATATCCGCCTTGAAGTGACTGAAAGTAGCGTCATGAGCGACGCTAACACCGCAATTGTTGTGTTAGATCATCTGCGCATGCTCGGCTATTCGATCGCACTAGATGATTTTGGTACAGGTTATTCATCTCTCGCGTATTTGCAAAAAATGCCGGTATCAGAGTTAAAAATAGACCGCACGTTTGTGGCAAATGTAAAACCTGACACCGATGCGGCGCTCCTTCTCTTGTCAACGATAGAACTGGGACAAAGGATGAAACTACAAACTGTCGCAGAAGGCGTAGAAACAATCGATGAATGGGAACTAGTGAAAAATTTTGGGTGTCAATATGTACAAGGATGGTACGCCGCCAAACCGATGCCGGTGACTGAGTTTCTGCAATGGCGGAAATTGAATAATCCATTTGATTATCGCCATCCCGTCAAAATTTTACCAGGATCAACTTAAGGAATACAAACAATCAAACCCTGCTCATCCGGCAAAACGCCACGATAAGCAAATGTAAACACGAGACAATTAGCGTTCAGTAGCACCATAGCATCAAAGTCGTATAACCGTAGTTTAATAAAGCCGTATCTCAAAAAATTGCCTTAAAAACCTTTGTTTTTGTCTCAAAGATGAAAACAAATTCGCTGTCGTAGTTGAGTTTTTACAACCCATCCACATAAGGAGAATGACATGTCTGTTCAGCAAAAAATACCCGGTATGCCTGGCAATGGTGCAGAAGAGAATAATGAGAATCCCGGCATGCCGGGCAATGGCGGAGAAGAGAGCGATCTGACGGGAATGCCAGGAAACGGCACTGAGGAAGATGATCTGGTAGGAAAAAATGAACCAGGGATGCCAGGCAATGGCTAAAAACATCAGATAGGATTGTTATTGCAAAAGTGAAAAAAAACGGAGCAAGCAAAGGCTCCGTTTTTTCTTTATTGATAAAAAATCCTGGCTCTTACAACAAATAGAAACAGATTTTTCTTATTACTGACCTATATGTTGACCTATATGTTGACCTATATTTTTGTCCAAAAATTTCTCAACACGCGTCCAGAAGTCGACTTTATTTTTTAAAAGTCGCCATCCATGCCCTTCGTCAGGGTACGAAACCCATTCGACGTCTGGATTACCTACTTTGACTGCTTTATAGAATTTTTCACCGTGTATTTCGGGAACGCGCTCATCAACACCGCCATACGCCAGCAATAGCGGCTGCTTGATGCGAGCAGCCTGTACCAATGGCGACACAGCCTTGAGCTGTTCTGCCTCTTTGACCGGATCACCAATCATGACTGGCATTCCATATTTTTTCTGAACTTCATTGGTGTCGCTCCATTTGACGGAATATAACAAGTCGATGTCAGTAACACCGACCCAGTTAATGCCACAGCGAAAAATATCAGGATTATTGACCAATCCCATCAACGTTGCATATCCACCATAACTCGCCCCAGCGATGCAAATACGTTGAGGGTCCGCAATACCCGACGATATCGCCCATTTGGCAGCATCTGCAACGTCATCTTGCATTGCCCGTCCCCATTGCTTCCATCCCGCATGAAAATGGTGATATCCGTAACCGATACTTCCTCGGAATTCGGGCTGCAGCACCACATAGCCACGCGATGCCAAAAACTGCACCTCGGATTCCCACTGCCAAAAGCCGCCGCGTACCCATGGACCGCCGTGAACTAACACAACCATCGGCAAATTTTTCCCGCCGGAGCCATTGGGGATGGTGACGTAGGTTGGGATATCCATTCCGTCCCGCGCCGTCACGTGCACCAAATCCATTTTCGACATTTTTTTCGACTCAAGATCAGGATGAGAAGCGCCGAGTCGCGAAATCTTTTTCGTCTCTTTATTGAAGAGAAGGAAGGTATGTGGCAAGACGTCCGAAAATGCGTCAATGACGACATAAGGTGTTTCAGCACGAGAGCCAAAATCAATCCGGTTGGTCGTTGTCGGCAGCAAGCGATCAATTGTTTTTTGCAGTGCCTCCATCTCTGGATCAAACCATTGTGTTACTTCGCCATCGACATCGTACCGCACACCAACTAATCGATTCTGATTGAACAGAAGTCCACCATCAATATCATACTTAGAAGAGGCAACGACCGCGTCTGGAAGCAGACGATTGTGTTCTAGATCAAAGCGATAGATCGCCGTCTTGTCTTTCCCATTATTCGAGGCAACATACAAGACATTATCCGGTCCGATGGTAATTGGTTCAAACGCATCCTTGCTCAGAAAATCAAATTCAGCAAGTTTGCGCCACTGTCCCGTCGATGGGTCATTATATTGCACAGTACGCATGTGTCCTTTACGAATCACCACAACGCGAAGCGTCCCGTCTTTATCAAAAAACCACTCATTAGCGTAAGCAGGCGCATCCAGTGTCACCGTGCGTCCATTACGCGTATTGAGTGTTTTCACTTGCCAAAACTGATCAACATTTTTCCCGTACCCTTCTATTTGCCCGATAAAGACGTCATTGCCGGTTTGGTTCTGTTTTGCCGCAATAAAAAAATTATTCCATGGCAGGATATTCGCTTCCAGTCCCGATTTTAAATATTCGATATTTCTTTCAACCAATTGTCTGAATTCGGTGCCATCGCGATTGACGGCATAGAGCCCGGGTGCGTCATGGATATCGGCTTGTGCAGCCTGTAGATCCCCCACATTGAGGATCAGACGTTCATCATTAATCCACTGAAACATCACGACGTCCGCCACCTCAAACGAGGCGACGGGTTGCGGTGTCATGGTCTCCAGATCAAGAACAACCAACGATGCGCGATGCTCTTTATTAGGAATCCGAACCGCGACAAATTTGGCATTGGGCGATAGTTTCGCACCACTAAAATTCGCATTTTTGAAAAACAATTCGGCGTCGGGCAGCGTGCCTGACCAAGCGGACATTGTCAAAAATAACGTGGCTGCCAATAGGAGCCTGATCATGCGATGCAGCGTCACAAAACGTGGAGGGTAGAGGATCATATTGAATGTCAAATCAACTGTTTTTATTGGCACTTATCCGCGATAGGAAAGCAAGTAAGTTTTACTTTTCAACGATGGCGCAATTTGATATATTAAAATTTTAATGAAATACATATTTTTATAACATCATAAAAAAAGGCCGACAGCTTGTCGACCTTTATCTCGTTTCATGTGTTGTTTCGCGTGCAGTTGCGTTTGCAGTCTTGCTTACTGTCCTGCTTACTGTCTTGCTTACTGTCTTGCTTACTGTCTTGTTTCTGTCTCTTTTTTCTGTTTCGCGTAAAAGCAAAACAGTGGCTCAACATCGCAACAAGATGGTAGCAAACGCCACCTCAATTAAATTGACTGAAGTCCGGCTTACGCTTCTGGAAGAAGGCCATAAAGGCTTCTCTCGCTTCAGGCGCATTGAGCATGGCGGCAAAATGTTGATTTTCCTCGGCCATTTTTGCAACGATTGCCTGAGGTTGCGACCCCTTCATCAGGCGTTTTGTGGTGCGGATAGAAGCGGCAGGCAATGCCACCAGTTTTGCCGCCACTTGCCGCGCGTACGGCAACAAATCAGCGAGCGGCAACACTTTATTGACGAAGCCCATCTCAAACGCTTCTTGCGCGCTGAATGCCTCACCTAACATCAATTTTTCCGCAGCACGCTGATAGCCAACGATTTGTTGAAAAACCATACTTGAAGCAAATTCAGGGCACAGGCCTAACTGCGTAAACGGCATCGATAATTTTGCGTTGTCCGCCAGATAAATCAAATCGCAATGCATTAGCAAAGTGGTACCGATACCGACCGCTGCGCCTGACACCGCCGCAATCACTGGCTTGCCAGAATCATTCAAGGCTTGCATGAATTGGTACACGGCTGGAACACTGTCTGGCTTTGCCATACTGCCGGCATTTTTCATGAAATCTTCGAGATCGTTTCCCGCAGTAAAAATTTCAGGCTTACCAGTAATTAAAATTGCTCTTACTGTTGCATCTGTCTCCGCATCGCGCAAGGCATCAGCCATGGCCTGATACATGGCTGCTGTTATTGCATTCTTCTTTTCCGGACGATTAAAGCTGATTGTCAGCACGCCATTTTCTTTTTGGGTCAGGATATCTGTCATGGTTGTCTCTTCTCTTATCGTTTAGGCCAGCTCTTAAAACACGCCCTATTGTAACGCGTCATGTGACGACACGCGGTGAGGCTGATTTGTAAAAAAACCGCACAAGGTCTTGTGCGGTTTTTGATGGTTAGACCACTTTACATTTCCAAACGAATTACATACGTTCAAAAATACCAGCGGCACCCATACCAGTACCTACGCACATTGTCACCATACCGTATTTCAGGTTATTGCGATGCAAAGCATGGATTGTGGTAGCGGAACGAATTGCACCTGTTGCGCCCAGTGGATGACCCAGAGCAATCGCGCCGCCCATCGGATTCACTTTTGCAGGATCGAGACCCAGATCTTGTACCACTGCCAGAGACTGCGCCGCAAACGCTTCGTTCAGTTCAAACCAGTCGATCTGATCTTGCGTAATACCTGCTGCGCGACATGCTGCCGGGATCGCTTCTTTAGGACCGATACCCATAATTTCTGGTGGTACGCCACGGACTGCGAAGGAAGCGAAACGTGCTAATGGTGTCAAGTTGAATTGCTTCAGGATTTTTTCGCTGACCAGTATCAATGCGCCTGCACCGTCAGAAGTTTGAGAGCTGTTACCAGCAGTCACACTACCTTTGGCAGCAAACACGGCTTTGAGCTTCGCCAGTCCCTCTAAAGAGGTATCTGGACGTGCGCCTTCATCGCGCGTCACGGTGCGAGTTTTGAGTTCGATTTCGCCAGTCAACAAGTTAGGCACGCGGTCGATGATGTCAACAGAGGTTGTTTCTGCATCGAAGTAGCCAGCATTTTGCGCAGCGATTGCACGTTGGTGAGATTGTAAAGCGAATGCATCTTGCGCTTCACGGGATACTTTCCATTGTTGCGCGACTTTTTCAGCAGTTAAACCCATACCGTAGGCCATGCCGACGTTTTCGTCTTGCAGAATCGCCATATTCATCGATGGGTTGCTACCCATCATTGGCACCATGGACATGGATTCCACACCGCCAGCGATCATCACATCAGCCTGACCAACACGAATGCGGTCAGCTGCCATCGCCACAGCAGTGATACCGGATGCGCAATAGCGGTTGATCGTAACGCCACCGATCGTATTTGGTAAACCAGCCAGCAATACGCCCATACGCGCCAGATTCAGGCCTTGTGCGCCTTCTGGGAAAGAACAACCAATGATCGCATCTTCAACCAGCTTAGGATCGAGATTAGGCACTTGTGCCAGCGCTGATTGCATGACACGTACCAGCAAATCATCTGGGCGTGTGTTGCGGAACATACCGCGACCAGATTTACCGATCGGTGTACGAGTAGCAGAGACGATATACGCGTCTTGAAGTTGTTTAGTCATGTTATGTACTCCGATTAGTTACGTACTGGCTTGCCAGTTTGCATCATGCCCATGATGCGCTCTTGTGTTTTTGGATGATTCAGCAATTCCATAAACGCTTTACGCTCCATGTCGAGCAACCATTGTTCGCTGACCAAACTGCCGTTGTCGATGTCGCCACCGCAAACAATTTCTGCAATCATCTTGCCGAGTTTATAGTCATGTGCAGAGATAAAGCCACCGTCACGCATATTGATCAATTGCGCAGAAATCGTCGCGATACCGTGACGACCAGTCACAGGCACGAGTTTCTTCATTGGGGCACGATAACCAGCGTCAAACATCGCGCGCGCTTCTACTTTCGCTACATGCAACAGTTCGTA
This sequence comes from Undibacterium sp. SXout20W, assembly GCF_049340285.1. Taxonomy (NCBI): domain Bacteria; kingdom Pseudomonadati; phylum Pseudomonadota; class Betaproteobacteria; order Burkholderiales; family Oxalobacteraceae; genus Undibacterium; species Undibacterium sp. SXout20W. The sequence continues at coordinate 111,624 of NZ_JBMPPH010000006.1, forward strand.
TGGATTAAATACAATCACATCGTTCTCAGACAAGTAACCCATTTTTTTCGCTTCAAGCGCAGACTTGGATACGGCTGCCGTTGCTGCGTTGGTGAAGTAGTTTTTCAGGAACTGCAACAAATCAGTACCTTTAGCATCCGCTGCAGCACGAACTGCCGCTTCTTTCAAGCCACCACCGCCAGGCACCAGACCAACACCGACTTCAACCAAACCGATGTAGGATTCGATCGATGCGACGCGTTTTGCTGCGTGCATCAACAATTCGCAACCACCACCCAATGCCAGACCAGAAACCGCTGCCACAACTGGAATATTTGCATACTTCAATCCCTGATGCGCGTTTTGCAGACGTGCAATCGCTGGTTCGATGGCTTTCACGCCGCCGGACATAAACAATGGCAACATCGCTTGCAAATCAGCGCCAGCAGAAAACGCGCCGCCATCGGCTGCATCCGCACTCCAAATGACCAGACCTTTGTAATTCTTCTCGGCTTCGGCAATCGCTTTTTCCATGCCTTCGATCACGCCAGGGCCGATCACGTGCATTCTAGTTTTCAGTGACAGGATCAGCACGTCATCACGTTGTGCTTCTGTACCTTGATGCCAAAGTCGAACGGACTCATCTTCAAAGAACGTTGTACCAGCGTTGGCACCAGTTGCTTCGCCTGTACCCAGTACTGGCGCACGGAATGCCTGACGGTCATATACAGCTAGCGTGGAGCGTGGAACGAATGTCGATTGACTTGCAGACCAGGAACCAGCAGAAGTATGTACGCCAGCATGTTGTGCGACTGGACCTTCAAATACCCAGCTTGGCAACGGTGTGTTGCACAATGCTTTGCCAGCATCAATGTCTTCTTTCACCCAGTTAGCGACTTCTGCCCAGCCAGATGCTTGCCATGTTTCGAATGGACCCACATTCCAGCCAAAGCCCCAACGCATCGCGAAGTCGATATCGCGGGCATTGTCAGCAATCGTTCCTGCGTGAACAGCGATGTAATGGAACGCATCACGGAAAATCGCCCATAAGAATTGCGCTTGTACGTGAGTCGATTCACGCAAGGTCTTCATTTTCTTGACAGGGTCTTTTTCTTTCAACATGCGTGCTACGACGTCGTCAGCTTTAGCACCGCCGGTCACGTATTGTGCTGTCGCGAAGTCCAGACGCTGAATGTCTTTACCTACTTTTTTGTAGAAACCAGCACCAGTTTTAGAACCTAATGCACCTGCTGCAACCAGTTTCGCCAATACTTCTGGTGTCTTGTAGACCGCGAAGAACGGATCATCCGCCAGATTGTCTTGCATGGTTTTGATCACATGACCCATGGTATCGAGTCCAACAACGTCTGCGGTACGGAAGGTACCAGAGGATGCGCGACCCAGCTTTTTACCGGTCAGGTCATCAACGACGTCCACTGTGAGGCCGAATTTTTCAGCTTCATAGATCGTTGCCAGCATACCAAAAATACCAACGCGATTCGCGATGAAATTTGGAGTGTCTTTCGCGCGGACAACGCCTTTACCCAAGGAAGTCGTCAGGAAGCCTTCGAGTTGATCGATGATTTCTGGACGTGTTGCCACCGTTGGAATCAACTCAACCAAGTGCATGTAGCGCGGTGGGTTGAAGAAGTGGACGCCGCAGAAGCGTGCTTTTAATTCTGCATCAAAACCTTCAGACAAGGCTGTGATGGATAAACCAGAGGTGTTCGACGCAAAAATCGCGTTTGGCGCGATGTGCGGGGCCACTTTTTTGTACAGATCATGTTTCCAGTCCATGCGTTCTGCAATGGCTTCAATGATCAGATCGCAACCAGCGAGCACGTCGAGGTTGTCTTCGTAATTAGCAACTTCAATCAGCGCTGCGTCGTCTTTGTTACCGAGCGGTGCTGGATTGAGTTTTTTGAGATTGTCAATTGCGCGCAAAACGATGCCGTTTTTTGGGCCTTCTTTTGCTGGCAGGTCAAACAATACAACTGGTACTTTGGCGTTAATGCAATGCGCTGCGATTTGCGCACCCATCACACCAGCACCGAGCACGGCGACTTTTTTAACGATGAAATTGGTCATGGCTTTTCCTTGTTTTAGTCTCTGACTGCAGGAGACGCGTTGCGCCACCCTGCCAATCTGAGAGTGAAGGTGTGCAAGCACACCCTACGGTTACTTACATCAGAACAAATCAGCTTCGAGGGACAGCAAATTGGCAGAGCCAGAACGTGCCTGACGAATCAACATCGCTGTTTCTGGGTACAAACGTGCAAAATAGAAACGTGTTGTTGCTAATTTTGCTTTGTAGAATGTATCGCCAGAAGATTCTTTTTCAAGTGCCAGTTTTGCCATTTGAGCAAAGAAATAGCTATACACCAGATGACCAACTACACGCAGATAAGGAACAGCCGCTGCACCCACTTCGTCTGGGTTCTGGAATGCTTTCATACCAATTTCCATCGTCAGCTTGGTGACTTTATCGCCCAGTTCGGCCAATGGAGTCACGAATTCAGACATCGCTTCATTGGTGCCATTCGCTTCCACGAAAGCTTGTACTTTTGCACCGAATTTACGCAGTTTTGCACCGTTGTCCATCAAGATCTTACGGCCTAACAAATCCAGTGACTGTACTGTGTTTGTACCTTCGTAAATCATGTTGATACGTGCATCACGAACGTATTGTTCCATGCCCCACTCAGCAATAAAGCCATGGCCACCGTACACTTGCAGACATTCTGAGGTTGCGGTCCATGCATTGTCAGTAATAAAAGCTTTGATGACTGGTGTCAGCAACGCAACTTCATCAGCGCAATCTTTACGGACTTGTTCGTCAGGATGATTCAGTTCTTTATCCAGTTGCAGAGCAACGTAAGAACAGAAGGCACGTGCACCTTCAGCATAGGCTTTTGCTGTCAACAACATGCGACGCACGTCAGCGTGAACGATAATCGGATCGGCTGGTTTTTCTGGTGCTTTAGGACCAGACAAGCTGCGCATCTGGATACGGTCTTTTGCATAGACCAGCGCGTTTTGGTAAGCCACTTCAGTCAAACCCAGACCTTGCATACCAACGCCCAGACGTGCTGCGTTCATGAACACGAACATTGCGTTCAAACCTTTGTGTGGGCCACCGATCAACCAGCCGGTCGCGCCATCCAGATTCATCTGGCATGTGGAGTTACCGTGGATGCCCATTTTTTCTTCGATCGCGCCGCAGAAAATCGGGTTACGTGCACCGTTTGTTCCATCTGCATTCGGCAGGAACTTAGGAACGATGAACAGGGAAATACCTTTTGAACCTTCTGGTGCGCCTGGCAAACGTGCAAGCACCAGATGGACGATGTTGTCAGACATATCGTGCTCACCAGCGGAGATGAAAATCTTCGCGCCGTTGATTTTGTAGGTGCCGTCTGCTTGTGGTTCAGCTTTGGAACGCAGCATACCCAAGTCAGTACCGCAATGTGGCTCAGTCAGGCACATAGTACCTGTCCACTCGCCAGAGATCAGTTTAGGCAAGTACAAGGATTTTTGCTCGTCAGTCCCATGCTCATGGATACATTCGTAAGCACCGTGCGACAAGCCTGGATACATCGTCCATGCCTGATTTGCAGAATTCATCATTTCATAGAATGAATTGTTCACGACCAGTGGCAAGCCTTGACCGCCGAAATCCGGGTCGCAAGACAATGCAGGCCAGCCAGCTTCGACGTATTGTTTGTAGGCTCCTTTAAAGCCTTTTGGTGTAGTAACTGTGTGGTTACTCTTATCGTGGTGGCAGCCCTCGCGGTCACCGGAGTGATTCAGCGGGAACAAGACTTCGGAAGTGAATTTGCCGCCTTCTTCCAGAATCTGGTTGATGATGTCTGCATCGGTATCAGCATGCTTAGGCAATTGCTTAAGTTCCGATTCAACATTCAATAATTCATGCAACACGAACTGCATATCACGCAATGGAGCGATATATTGACCCATGATTTTCTCCTGACGGCAAAGTTAGACTAGATGAGGAAACAGATGTTTCAAAATTTTCAAAATTGACGCTGACGTTGCCTATTTACGCAACGACAGGCGCATAACAATCGATCATTCGTTCAAAACCAGCTTGAGCCCTGTCAACGCTACCTGGTTTGCGCAAAAATCGCGCATCGTGGTGCAAAGCCAGTATCAAGCCATACATTTCATACACAATCTGGTCGGCATCCACGTCTTGGCGCAAATGGCCAAGTTGTATCGCCTGACTGGCGGCACGTTGTAAAGCGCCCTGCCAGGCTTTTACCATTCCGACTAATTCATCACGGATAGGTCCTGGCCTGTCGTCATATTCGGCAGCGCCGCTGATATAAATACAACCAGAAGCAATTTCTACCGTGACGCGCTTAATCCACAACGCAAACATCGATTGCAAACGTGGCAAGCCACGCTCTTCTTTCATACTTGGATAAAACACTTCTTGCTCAAAGTGGTGGTGGTACAACTTCAACACTTCTATTTGCAAATCTTCACGCGAACCAAAATGGGCAAACACGCCGGATTTGCTCATGTTCATTTTGTCGGCCAGCAAGCCTATGGTGAGTCCTTCAATGCCGTCACGACTGGCGGCGTCAAGTGCTACATCCAGGATGGCTGCGCGGGTCAACTCCCCTTTACGCATGAATTTCGATGTCATATTCATATTACTGTGTCTATATTGAAATGCTTCACATTCACATTAACAACATGTAAATCAGTGAATTAATCGAACGCTCGTACTATTATCTACGGCGCACTAAAAGTCAAACCAGATTTGCCCATTAGAGGAGAGTATCTATTTGTTTTGAGAATTTTTACCATATGAACCTGCCTACTCCACCAATTCTTTCGGCGCAACAAGGCAAATTTCTGCTCTCAAAATTGTGTCTCCCAAAAATGACGACAGCTTTTCATCTTTTGGTCTAATTTCATTCCTCAGCTTTCTTTCATTTATCACATCTCCTTTATTTTCCAGATACGGCAAAAGATGCCCATACCGATCTCCCGGCAACTTCTTAATCCACAGCAAAATAACCAAGACGAGATTTCTTGCTTGCCGTTTTGTTAGCCAAAGGCATCAGCATATTTGACAACCTGTGAATTATTCGCGCGCCGCATCGATTTGGCGCCGATCACGTTTGGTCGGTCGACCTTGGAGTTGAGCAGTTGGTTCACGGAAATATTTTCTATCCTCGGCTGCTTTTTGACGCCTTTCAAGGCTCGCAGAGGTTTCTTCGTACATCGTTTGAGCGACGGTTGCCGAACCTCGTACGTCCAATATACGGATGACCTTCACTTCCCAACGTTGCTCGCCATGATGGATTTCAAGGATATCACCTGGCTTGACATCATGCGCCGGCTTGATACGTTGCTCATTTTGCAAAACACGACCCAGGTCAACGGCGTTGGTTGCAAGGCTTCGCGTTTTAAAGAATCTGGCTGCCCACAGCCATTTGTCCAGACGTGTAGTGTTACTCATGGAACTTGCTACCTGTTTTCAATTTTGTAGAGATAGTGCAAAAGCGAAGAAATTCATTGATGAGACACCGCAGCTCTACTTCTGAAAGAGCGTAATCTTTTGTATTTGAAGCCGAGACGACGTAAATCAACATCTGAACGTGTAACAGAATGATAGCTCGTCAAACGTGCCTGAGAACTTAGGTACACACGCATTTTAGACATTTCCGTACGTTCATTCTATTTTGAAGCAATGTATTGCAGACAAAGGGCAAATACAAGGCATTTATACGCTTGCCAAGGCTCACGACTGGAATATCCATCGTGCAACGCAACAATTGTGCCGATAAGCAAGCACCTAATCGGTAGCGACGATTTAAATACATGTCTTCAAGTCAAGAAGAGGTGAATCTTCAAAAAGAATAATTGTATAAAAACAACAACAAAAAATTTCTCCGTATCAACCAATAAATATCTATTTAAGCAATATACCTTTAAGAAATTTAATTTTCTTTTACAATTAACGCCATGCCAATGACAAAGAGCTACAGACTCCCAAAGCTCCAAAATACACTGGCTGCGATTAATTAACTGATTAGTCATCAACCAGATAGACGCTCTCTACAAGAGCCAGGGGTCAACATGCCAAAAAATGCTGTCCGGGACCTGCTTCTCAGCAATTCTTTACTGTCCTTCGATGAGATCATGCAACTCTCGCCAGTTGGCATGGCGTTACTGAACTTTGACGGCACGTACGAATCGGTCAACGATGCCTATTGCAACATTTATGGCTATACCAAAAAAGAAATGCTTGGTAAGTCATTCACGATGGTATTTCAGGAAAATCTCCGGGCAACCATTCTCGAATTACACCAACGTTTTTTAACGGCCGGTGCAGCGCTTGGCGGCGAATGGGACGTGGTAAGCCGGGATGGTTCAATTTTGCATGTTCTGAGTGAATCAGCATTAGTCACGGGGACTGATAATAAAGCGCGCAGGTTGGTGTATCTGATCGATATCACCGCCAGAAAAAACATGGAACGCGAGCTTGAAGCCTCGCATCTGTTTGCACATTCTATTTTAGACGGCCTCACAGCGCAGGTTTGCGTGCTAGATGAAAAAGGCGCCATACTACTTGCCAATCGCGCCTGGATTAATTTCCTCATCGCTCATGGTGGCGATCCAGAACGCGTGATCAAACAAACCAACTATCTCGATCTGTACAACGAAAATACAAAAAGTATGCCGTTTGCACAAAAGCTCCATCAAGATAAGAGTTTTTTTTATCAGCACCTACTCAACGTATTAGCGGGAAACCAGGATTACTTTGAAGTCGAATATCCGGTGCACTCTGCGGATGCACATCGTTGGTTCATCGCACGTGTGGCGCGTATCCAGGGCACCAATCCGGCGCGAATTATCGTCTCTCACGATGACGTTACGGCGTTGAAATTGATGCAGGAAGAATTGCATGAATCGCTGATTTTTACCCGCAAATTGATCAATTCCATGCAAGACGGTTTTACGGTCTTAGATCGTAACGGCAAAGCAATTGAGGTCAATCCAGCGTTATGTCGCATGACCGGATTTCGCGATTCAGAATTGCTTTCTGAAAATGCGTGTTTCCCCTATTGGACAGAAGAAAAAAATGAAAGAATATCCACTCTGCTAGAGCGGCTTCAACGCGGCGCTGAAGGTGAAATCGAGGTCACCTTAATACGTAAAAATGGTAATTTTTTCCCGGCAAACATGACGCTCTCCTGCGTCAGGGATGACAATGGTCAACCGATCAATTACATCGCTACAATCAAAGACATCACAGAGCGCAAACGCATGGAAACTGATGTCCATCGCCTGGCCTTTTATGATCCGCTCACCAGTTTGCCGAACCGGCGATTACTCCATGACCGTATTGAACAAAGTATTGCCACAGGTAAACGTAGTGGCAACCACGCCGCATTACTCATGATCGACTTAGACAGTTTCAAACCTTTGAATGACAACTTTGGCCATGATGTCGGCGACCTCTTATTAATCGAGGTCGCAAATCGTCTTAAATCTTGCGTAAGAGAAATTGACACTGTGGCAAGATTTGGTGGCGATGAATTTGTCGTCATCATTAGCGAATTGCATCCCGAAAAATCATATGCAAAAAATCTGGTCAACGTGATCGCTGAAAAAATCCGCATGGCACTTTCCACGCCTTATCTGATACCGATTCAGTATGATGGCAGACCTGATTATATTGAGCACCGATGCTCTGCTAGTATTGGCGTTGCACTCTATCAAGCGCTCAATAGCAATGAATCACAAATCATGAAATGGGCAGATCAGGCAATGTATCAAGCCAAAGAAGATGGTCGGAACCTGATTCGATTTTATAATGATATAGGTAACTAAAAATACAAGCCACGCTGACTTACCTATATGGCCCTTTTAGCCGTAACTACCGAAGGTTACTAATCGCATCAACACCCGGTAAACCAGATAAGCAACACCGTACCATGCACGCTTGTACCATGCCTGATTGGCATAATCTTCCATGAACACCTCGACGCCGTCTGCGATGCCACGTTGCAGCTCGGCAGTTAATTTGGTCGTAAAAATTTTGTCATGAATAACAATGTTTGCTTCATGATTAAGAAATAAACTTAGTCCATCAAAATTACTAGACCCGACCGTTGCCCAGTCTTCATCGATAACTGCCACTTTCGCATGCAACTGAGTTCTTCGGTATTCGACAATACGTATGCCTTTCCCTAATAATTTTGGGTAATACGAATGGGCGACCGCATCTTGCAAGACAAACTGGCCAACGCCAATTAATAACACTACTTCCACGCCACGTGACGCAGCAGCAATTAGTGCGCGTCTGAATTTTCTGCCAGGAGCAAAATATGGCGTGACCAAAATAGCTCGTTGATGTGCGTTTCCCAACGCATGCAAGTAGGCTTTTTGTATTGTTGCGCGATTACGTAAATTATCACGAACCACCAAGGCGGCACGGCTTAACGCTGAATGTGCACTACGGGCTTCTTTTTGCAAATCGCGCAGCAACGCGATCCTTGACATCAAGCCAAGCCGCCCTGTTTTTCGCCATTGCGCTTCGACTTCAAGATGCACATAAGCGACAAGTGGACCCTGAATGTGTACGGCGAAATCCCATCGCGGAAACGGTAAAATCTGCTCCCACCCATCGTCAGAAATTTGATCATCAATGATATTTAAACCGCCAACGATGGCAATTTTTTCATCCAATACAGCTATTTTTCTATGCGTGCGTGCCAAACCGCGTCGAAACCAGGGATTAAAACATCGGCACTGGACACCACCGTCAATGAGCAACTGAGTCAGGTGCTGCGCTTGATGACGACCACTACCTAACCAATCGATCACTACTCGCACGGTGACGCCGCGTTTTGCTGCCGCTATTAAAGCCTCACGTACCGTTAATGCGGTGGGATCATGGGAAAACAAATAGGTTTCGAGATAAATTTCATGTTGCGTCAGCTCTATTGCATGTAGCAATGCAGAAAAATACTCGCCGCCACAATGCAAGAGTTGCACCTCGTTACCATCAATGTATTGTAATTTACCCATAGGCTAAATCTGCCGTTCGACCATTTCAAGATTCACGGTAATCGGCACATGATCCGACAATGCGTTCCAAGGAGTTCCCTTCATGACCAGGGCTTGTTGCACCCTAAAACCGCGCAGATAAACACGATCCAGACATAGCCAGGGGAATTGTGCTGGAAAGGTACGTGCATGGATACGGCGCGGTGGCTGCAAATAGTCACTCAAAACGGCACGCACAGATGCTTGCCTTATCACATTACCAGCAGATTCAGCAGCCTCTGCAGCGTCAAATGCCTCAACAACGCCCAGCTGTTGATATAAGGTGGTACTCAAACGTTGATTCCAGTCGTTAAAATCACCCGCGATAATGACTGGAGAATCTACCGGCGTATCTCTGATAATGGTATTGACTAAGGCTTGGACCTGGCGACGACGGCTGGCTGCAAATAACCCCAGGTGAATCACGAAACAATGCACGGCGACCGTATTGACCTGCACCACGGCATGTAAGATGCCGCGTTGCTCGTAAGCATGATCAGAGACATCGTGATTAATCAATGAAATGATGGGGTAACGACTTAACAAGGCATTACCATGATGCCCATGTGCATAAACGGCATTCATCCCATAGGCAACATGATGCGATTCACCGGCAAGAAATTCATGTTGTCCGGCATTTGGCCAGAGTGGATGCTTTTTCGCATGATTGTCATGCTGACCTTGTACTTCTTGCAAAAAAAGGAGATCTGCGTCAAGTGACGACAGCGCCTCTTTCATACCGTGTATCCGTGCCTGACGCCCGAATGCACTGACACCTTTATGCATGTTGTAGGTCGCGATCCGTAATTTCACACCTTGATCCGATCAATGAAAGTGACGTCAAAGCCGACTGGACAATTGCAAAATGGCTTCAGCGTTAGAAGGAGAAAAACATTGATCCGCAGCCTCCTGCCAAGGCATCCACCGGTATTGCAAATGTTCTCGCGGTGCCAATGTAACTGCCAGTGGCGAGCTCACACATAAGCCAAAGACATGTTCTGTATTATGCGTTACCCCAGGCGCATATCGATGGCGCCACACAGGATAAATCTCATAAATGTTTGATGTTTGCCAATCATTGAGTAAAAATTGGCTGGCATCAATTCCGGTCTCTTCGAATACCTCTCTGCGGGCGGTATCTGACAAATTTTCTTCGAGACTATCTTTGGAGCCCGTTACTGATTGCCAGAACCCAGGTTTATCAGCGCGTTCTAATAACAAAACCTCCAACTGAGGTGTATAAATAACGACGAGTACCGATTCAGGGATTTTGTATGCGGGCATTTTTTTGAAACAGAACAGTGCGGATGGAGCTCTATTTTAGCGTCTTTAGAAGTTTCATATTTTTATCATTGTATTGCAATAATAATTCATCAGAAATTACGCCACAGACGTAAAAAAACCTGCTGTTTTTAACGACCAGCAGGTTCTATGTTTTACGTCCGAAAAGTTGATTTAATGTGGTATTTATTTTTCAAAGTAAGTACCAACACAAACCATTGTTTCGCCAGCTCCGTGCTCGCAATACGACTTTTTCAGCTCGTATGACTGGTTCGCTGGATTATTAAACTTGTAAGGGCCGTACCATCCTTTCGAAGATGACTTAACCAGATCAATCATCCCTTTAATAAACGCATTACCATCGACGTCTTTCATTGCAAGGAGATTTTTTCCTACCATTTTTGCGTTAGCGCCTTGAGCAACGCAAGTGCCATCAAAATTATAAACAAAAACGTAGAGGTCCTTTTCTTTGAATGCGCCATCTGGATGTTCAGTAAAGACCTTGTAGGCCTTTTCAGGTCCCGCAGACTTCACTAATGCCACGGCTTTTTTTACCATTTCTTGGGCTTCAGCTTCGGTACCATGTTCGGAAGCCATCACGGCGGAACAACTTAAGGTAAAAATGGCTGTGGCGGCGAGTAACTTGGACATGCATGTCTGGTATTTCATACGAACTCCTCAATTGACCAATAATTTTAATGGATTCATTGTAGGTTTCTTTGCGGCAAGCTGCAGCAAGATTAGTCCTGATGACACGTAATTTGACCTATTTTTTAATGTTGCGACGCAGCTAATGCAACAAACAGTGTCGTTGTAGCAATTAAACTTTTGACGCAATCTTCGACGGTGTCGGTATGCTTTCACACGGTAGCTTATAAAAATTCTCGTCAAAAACTTGATTTCAAATAAAAAAAGCGAAGCCGCAGCTTCGCTTTTTATTCATTCAAAACCGCGAGATTTTACGCTTTGATTACCGGCTCTGTCGCACGCAAACGAATATGCAATTCGCGCAATTGCTTTTCATCGACAGCGGATGGCGCTTGCGTCAACAAACATTGTGCACGTTGCGTTTTCGGGAAGGCGATCACGTCACGGATGGACTCGGCGCCGGTCATCATTGTCACGATACGATCGAGACCAAATGCCAGACCACCATGCGGAGGCGCACCATATTGCAACGCATCCAGCAGGAAACCGAATTTCAGTTGCGCATCGTCGTCGCTGATTTTTAAAGCACGGAATACTTTACTTTGTACATCAGCACGGTGAATACGGACAGAACCACCACCCAGTTCCCAACCATTCAAGACCATATCGTAGGCTTTAGCGATACACTTACCTGGATCAGTTTCCATCAGATCTTCGTGACCATCCTTTGGTGCTGTGAACGGATGATGCGTCGCGGTCCAACGATCGTTTTCCTCGTCGTGTTCGAACATTGGGAAGTCGATCACCCACAATGGACGCCATGCATCTTCGAACAAGCCATTTGTTTTTCCGAATTCGCTATGACCGATCTTCACGCGCAACGCGCCGATCGCATCATTGACCACTTTCGCTTTATCTGCACCGAAGAAAATCAAGTCGCCGTCTTGCGCGCCAGTTTTTTCCAGAATCTGCGCTAGTGCTGCATCGTGGATGTTTTTAACGATCGGAGACTGCAAACCATCACGGCCTTTTGCCAACTCGTTGACTTTGATGTAAGCCAGACCCTTGGCGCCATAGATCGCGACAAATTGCGTATAAGCATCAATCTCTGAACGTGGCATGTTGGAGCCACCTGGAACACGCATACCCACCACGCGACCGTTGACCATGTTGGCCGCGCCTGAGAAGACTTTGAAATCAACGTCTTTCATGACGTCAGTCAATTCTGTGAATTGCAACTTCACGCGCATATCTGGTTTATCGGAACCGTACAGACCCATCGCTTCAGCGAAATCCATCACTGGGAATGGGTTTGGCAGATCAATATCGAGCGTGTTTTTGAAGACCAGACGGATCATGTTTTCAAACATGTCGCGAATCTCTTGTTCCGACATGAACGAGGTTTCGCAATCGATCTGCGTAAATTCTGGCTGACGGTCAGCGCGTAAATCTTCATCACGGAAGCATTTAGTGATTTGGTAGTAACGGTCAAAGTTAGCTACCATCAGCAACTGTTTGAATAATTGTGGCGATTGTGGCAACGCAAAAAATTCACCGGCGTTGACGCGAGAAGGTACCAGATAGTCACGTGCGCCTTCTGGTGTGGATTTAGTCAACATTGGTGTTTCAATATCGATAAAACCGTTTGCATCCAGGAACTTCCGCACTTCCATCGCCACTTTGTAACGTAAACGCAAGTTGTTTTGCATTTGTGGACGACGCAAATCCAGGACGCGGTGAGTCAGACGTGTGGTTTCAGACAGGTTGTCATCATCGAGTTGGAACGGCGGCGTAACGGATGGGTTCAGAATTTCAACATTATGTGCCAGCACTTCGATTTTGCCGGATTTCAGGTTGGCATTGCCAGTTCCTTCTGGGCGCGCACGAACCAGGCCTGTGATACGCAAGCAGAATTCATTTCTGACGGACTCAGCAGCAGCAAACACGTCTGCACGGTCTGGATCGCAAACAACCTGCACCAGACCTTCACGATCGCGCAGATCAATAAAAATCACACCGCCGTGGTCACGACGGCGATGCACCCAGCCGCACAGGCTAACGGTTTGGCCGAGTAATTCCTCAGTAGTGAGGCCGCAGTAATGGGTACGCATGGACATATTTCTTACCTGTCTGTATTCAAAATTAAAAATGGTTTGAGAGGATTAATTGGGTAAATCAACCTGTCAATTATTTTGGTGGAAGATGCTCGGGAGCCACCACGCCCATGGAAACAATGTATTTCAGTGCCGCATCGACGCTCATATCGAGCTCGATCGCTTCATTTTTTGGCACCATCAAAAAGAAGCCAGACGTCGGGTTCGGTGTCGTCGGGACATACACGCTGACATACTCGCCCTTCAAATGGTTCACGACGTCGCCACCAGGAACACCCGTCAAAAAACCGATGGTCCAGGATCCATGCCGTGGATATTCAATCAGCACCGCTTTGCGGAACGCGTTACCTGAAGATGAAAACAACGTGTCAGATACTTGCTTCACACTAGAGTAAATCGAATTCACGATAGGAATGCGGTTCAATAGTGCTTCCCAGATTTTTACAACATAATTGCCGATAAAGTTTTGCGCCAGCAAGCCGGTCAGAAAAATGATCAACAAGGTCAGTATTGTTCCCAATCCAAGAAACTGAAAACCGACTAATTTTTCAGGACGCCATGCCGGCGGCAGCAGCAATAATGACTGATCCATCGTGCTGATGACAGCATGCAACACCCACAGCGTAATCGCCAAAGGTACCAGTATCAGCAAGCCAGTAATAAAATATTTACGCATGATGATGAACTCTTTGGTAAGTGGATCGTGTTTGATTTAAAAATCGCATTAATCTGAGCTGGACGCCGGTGCCGGTGCCGCTGGCGCTGTTGGTGTCGCTGGTGCCGCTGGTGTGCTGGCAGCCTCACTTGCACCCGACTCAGTCGACGCCACGGCAGGTGCTGCCGTACCCGTCGTCGCAGCGGAACCGGTGCCACCCCTAAAATCCGTTACATACCAGCCAGAACCTTTCAATTGAAAGCCAGCTGCCGTCACCTGCTTCTTAAAAGCCGACTTGCCACAGGACGGACACTCCGTCAAAGGTTCATCGGAAATTTTTTGCAATACATCTTTGGCAAAACCACACTCGTCACAACGGTAAGCGTAAATCGGCATACTCTCGCCCTAAAAAAACTGATAAAACCCTGAATTATAAAGGTTTTCAGTGGAGATTTGCGCATTGCATCAAAAGCTTTCAGGCAGCGGCTGCTTTTCGTGTGTATTGTGGCAACAACGACCCTAAGACCATACCCACGGCGCTCATCACCAAACCGACCAATTGTGGTGGCCAGTATCCTTCTGGTGCAATGACTTCCAGCAAAACCCAGAAAGTGACGCCAAAGATAATCGAGACTAAACCACCCTGTGCCGTTGATCGCTTCCAATACAAGCCAAATGCTAAAGGAACGAATGCCGCCACCAGCGTAATTTTGTACGCATTCTCCACCATCTTGTAAATACTGGATTCCGTATTCATAGCAAACATGGTCACAATTGCAGTAAAAACAAGCACCACGCCCCGCATCATGCGCAAAAATTGTTTGTCAGTCTGCTGCGGGAAGAACGGTTTTAAGATGTTTTCAGAAAAGGTCACTGAGGGCGCGAGTAAAGTTGCACTTGCACAACTTTTAATAGCGGACAATAAAGCACCAAAAAACATCACCTGCGCCAACATCGGCACTTTAGTCATGATCAATGTCGGCAAAATCAATTGTGAATCTTTATCGATCAGGCTGTTCACCATACCTGGATCTATCAAGGTAGCGGAGTAGGCGAGGAACATTGGAATAAACGCAAAGCAGAAGTACAACACGCCACCAAGTATTGATGCATTTCCAGCAATTTTTTCATTCTTAGACGATGCCACACGTTGAAATACGTCTTGCTGTGGAATCGAACCCAGCATCATCGTGATCCAGGCAGCGAAGAACCACAACATTTCCCGTCCTTCCGGCTTGGGCCAGAATTCAAATTTGCCAGCGTTCGCTGCGTGTGAGATCACCGCACCCGCGCCACCAACCATACCGGACACTTCCCAACCGATATAGATCATGCCGACCACAATGATAATCATTTGTAAAAAGTCAGTGATCGCAACCGACCACATGCCACCCATGAGGGTATAAATCAGCACACTGGCAGCACCAATAATCATTCCGGTATTCATTTCAATATATCCGCCGGAGACGACGTTAAATACCAAACCCAGGGCCTTAATTTGCGCAGCAACCCATCCCAGATACGACACCACGATACACAGCGTTACCAAAATCTCAACGATACGGCCAAATTTATTGCGGTAATAGTCACCAATCGTCAGTAAATTCATGCGGTACAGTGGTTTAGCGAAAAATAAACCGACCAATACCAAGCACAGCGACGAGCCAAACGGATCGGCAACGACACCTTTAAAGCCTTCTTTGACAAAAGTAGACGAAATTCCTAACACAGCTTCGGAACCAAACCAGGTTGCGAACACTGTTGCAGTGACCACGTACATGGGTAAAGAGCGCCCGGCCACAGCGTAGTCCTTGGAGTTATTCACATAACGTGCCGCATACAAACCTATACCAACCGAGATAACCCAATACAGAATAACGAACCAAATAAGAGTGTTCATGAATTAGTAAATGCAAGAAGGTCAATAAAAAACCCGCAAAATGACAATGCGGGTATTCCACGGGCTTGGTCGAGAACAATTCATCAGTGGGCGCTTTGCATGCAGACATCCATGATCTGCCACCAATGAGGCCAAATTAGGCTGTGTTTAACGATGTTTTCCCAATAATTGCAGGAGTTTGAAGGAGAATTTCACGTGGCGCAATAGAATTCAGCCAATTTTTTGGAGGACTTATTTGGGCGTCTTAATCATGTCGTTTGTCACACCCTTGCCAGCGTCGTTATTGACGTAAAAAAAATCAAAAGAACGCCGGCTTGATAAGCACTTCCTCACCATGATTTACGATCTGAAGTTGGTTATTGGCAATGTGAAGTTGGTATCAACACAGTCAGTACAAATATCAAACGCCTGCGAAATTAATATCATTAAATTAATTTTTTCAGTACAGGTTGATGCAAATGAGTCCAGCGAAGAACCCCGTTGGTATGTACTTATGCACAATCTTATCCACAGTTTTAAACGATATGCCCACAGCTTATCAACAATATCTTGATAATACGGTGAAAATCTACGTGATAAAAAAACTATGAATAGAGATTCACATTCACCCCGACCGTCAGATTCGCTGCAACTGGTGGTCGCACCGCATCGGTACTCACTTGATTTTGCAATGGTGACGACTCATTTGAACCCTGGTTAGCAGAATCGCGTGATATGGCTTGGTAGTCTGCTGCATGGTGAGTTGCATTCACTGCCTTAGGCGTAGCAACTTGCTTGAGCGCGTTAGCCTGACTTGCTTGTATTGTTTGCTTGATAGCACTTATTTTGCTTGAGATTTCCGAAATTTGTTGTTTGCCTTCTGGCGTATTTGCAGAACTGCAGTTGACGCAATCAGACAACTGACGCTGATATTGTGCCAATTGTGCTTGCAGCTCCCCGGCAGAAGCTGCGCTATCGGTGGTCACTGACGTCGTCGCAGATGAGGCCGAAGTGGAAGCTAAAGTAGAACTGTCAATCGCCTGTACCATGTCGTGCTCCTGATCTAGTTGAGGATCGTCGATATTTCTCACGCCAACGCTAAGAAAAACACAACGATCTCCTACTTTGTCGATCAGGAGCAGCAAACCTTACACAACTATTTCAAATTTTGCCGACGATCTGACATCGTTGGCGAATTTCAAGCGGCTTACACTTGTTTGATGCATTTTTATGCATTTTTATGCAATTTTTTTGCAATTTTTTTGCATTTTTAATGCTTGTTTTGTGCATCTTTTATTTTTGCTCTAACTGCTGCTTGACCAGCTTAGCGTCAGCGCTGGCGGTCCAATCAGCAATGCCTTTGGCCATAGAAACAAACTCACTAGGCATCATGATGATGGTGGTGGTATTTTGCTCGGCGCCAACTTCGGTAATCATCTGCATGCGACGAAGTTCCAAACCAGCGGGATTTTCCATGATCAGTCCAGCAGCTTCACGCAATTTAAGGGCCGCTTCCAATTCAGCCTCCGCTTTGATAATACGGGCCCGTTTTTCGCGCAGCGCCTCCGCTTCTTGCGCCATTGCTCGCTGCATAGACTCTGGAATTTCGACATTCCGCATTTCCACACGCGTCACTTTAACGCCCCATGGTTCAGTCGCGGTATCGATGACTTTGCGCATGTCAGTGCCAAGACGCTCCTGCTCTTTTAACACGTCATCTAAGGTATGACGGCCAATCACATTGCGCATTGACGTCAACGCCACTTGCACCACTGCGCCGCCGACATCCACGACTTCGATCACTGATTTAATCGGATCGGTCACTGAATACCAGATCACGACCGTGACTTTGACGGGTACATTGTCTTTGGTGATCGTTTCTTGCTGGTCAACGGACGTCGTAATGGTGCGGATATCCACCATTTTCTGCCATTCTATGGCGGGAATCAGCCAATATAAGCCTGGTCCCCGAATTCCTCGTAATTTACCAAGTCGAAATACGACGCCACGTTGATATTGGTTTGCTACTCTGAAACCGAGCAACACAAAAGCAAGGACAATAAAAATAAGAAAGAACATAATATTTGGCTTTCAAGGAATTCGCTGGGATAAATGCAATTTGCACAAATAATGCAATTTATGTAATTTACGCAATTTATGTAATTTGTGCAATTTTTGTATGAGCAACTTAACTTTGCATTCATGAAAAATGTGCCGCAAAGCAAGACACTAAAAAGAGTGCATTCCTATCAAGCGAGCAAGTCACTGCAAATCAGTCAAAAGATCAAATTACCCATTGACTGATCGACCCGTGCAAAAACTTACTACACTTGCAATTAGTGAGTGATGCCGCCAGAAACGTGAATATCGTGCGCAGTATGCAAGCTGGTTTCAATGATCAAGCGTATTGCTTTGGTCATGGTAGTAACGGCCATACTTGCCATACCAGGATGTGCAGCCGCTTGCTTTGGTGCATACGGAACGTGGACAAAACCAGCACGCTTTACCGTGGGGTATTGAGGTAAAAGATGCATAAGACCATAAAACACGTGGTTACAAACATAAGTACCCGCCGTATGGGAGACCGATGCCGGAATACCTTGTTCGTGCAACGCTTCAACGATGGCTTTGATCGGTAAGCTACTAAAATAACCGACGGGACCATGTTCGATGACTGCTGTATCAATCGGTTGTTGACCGGCATTGTCAGGGATTCGTGCATCGTTGACGTTAATTGCGACACGTTCAACCGTGACATCAACCCGACCTCCAGCTTGCCCCAAACTTAACACCAGCTCCGGTTGGTGCTGTTGTATTGCCTGCTCTAATACCTGCAAACTCCGATCAAATTCACAGGGTAATTGCAAGCTCACAATGATTGCCCCATCCACGATTGCACCATCCAGCGCAACCACGGCATCCCAGGAAGGATTCGTGGTCTCCGCAGCAAATGGTGAAAAACCAGTCAGTAAAATTTTACGCATTAATTTACGCATTGATAACACCAAGCTTCATTTAGAAAAAGCAAGAAAGTACATTAACAATATATTGCACACTAATACTAGCAACGCCGTTGGTATCTGCGTTTTTATCACGAGATATTTATCCTTCAACTCCAATAATGCCGCTGGTACGATATTGTAATTCGCCGCCATTGGCGTCATCAGCGTTCCGCAATACCCTGAGAACATACCGATCGCCACCACGGCCGCCGGATTGGCATGTTGCCCGATGATTAAGAACGGCAATGCAATTCCCGCGGTCATGATAGGAAAAGCGGCAAACCCATTCCCCATGATCATGGTCATCACCGCCATCCCCACGCAATAGGCAACAACGACCCCTATGCGGCTATCAGGATTGACAAACAGAGCAACCAAGCCTTGTATCGCTTGGCCAGTATGAGCGGCCAGAAAAACGCCTCCTAACATAGCGAGTAACTGCGGTAACACCAATGCCCAGCCTAAAGCATCGATCAAACGGCGCGATTCGCGCACGGCTTGTAGCGGAGTGCCGCGTGTCACAAGACAAGAAAAACCTAAGGCGCACATACAAGCCAGTATCAGCGCTGCCAAAGTAAGATTTTTCTGATCGAGCAAATACCAATCACCAAACTGAATTTCTTTACCAAATAAAGTTAAAAGAACAGTGATCAACGGGATAGATAATGCGGGCAAAAAAATCTTCATGCCGATTTTTTTGAGCTTATCCTGAAATTGTTGATCTGGGACAAATGCATGTTGACCAGCGCCCAGAAAATTCAGCCCGGCGATCAGAGCAAGAACTAAGACGATGACGCCATTGATACGAAATGCCAGCGTTTTTCCGAGTTGCGCGACCATCAAATCACCGAACAAGAAACTGGTGCTGAATAAGAACCAAAATAACCCGGTTGTCCAACGCTTGGGATTGGAGGCATCGCGCCAAGTCAATCCTGCGACCAGAAGTAAAATAAAACCGATGACATAAAAGACGATATGAATATTAAACAGGCTATTCATCATGCGCTCGCTTTCAGAATCGCTTGCTGCGCGTCACGCCATGCATGCACTTCTTTCGCAATTTTTGCATCGAGTCGGGATAGACGTACCAGATGAATCAAAAGTGCGGCAATTGCGGTCGGTAAGCCCCATAAACCGACAGTCAGAGGCTCGATCTGGCCAACACCATTGTCTTTCAAAAAAGTCGTCATTAATAACACTGCGCCAAACGCGATAAACACATCCTCACCAAAAAACAACGCAATGTTGTCACAGGCTGCGGCGTGGGCTGCAATCCGGTCCCGCAATTCTGGAGGAAGATCGCCATAGGCCTTTTGTGCAGCGCCTTCTGTCATCGGCACCAGCAAGGGACGTACGGTCTGCGCATGGCCACCCAAGCTGAGCAATCCCATCATCGCCGTCAATTCACGTACAACAAAATACAACATCAGAATTCGCCCCGTCGTGGCACTGCGTATTCCCCGGACCCACTCTTGTGCGCGCTCTCGCAAGCCATAGTGTTCTAATAAACCGATAATCGGCAAAATCAAAATCGAGCTGGAAAGTTGGCGGCTGTTTAAAAATTTCTCGCCAAAGGTCTCTAGTAGTACACCGACGTCCATCCCAACGGCCAAGCCAGTGACCAATCCGGCCAGCGTGACGACCATCAGTGGGTTAAAGCGGAAGGCAAAACCCAAAACAATGATGGGTATGCCGATTAAGGGCAAATACTGTTGTACATCCATATTTTTGTCTCCAACGATATTATTTTTATAAATCACCAAACATCACTCATGCTAGCGAATATGGTGAAGGCATGGGTTGCACCTACCCTACAAATGCATATTTGCCATTTGTGTTTTGATCTAATTTAAATCTACGTTAAATCTACTTTAAATCTGTTCTTGTTCGATCTCAGACTTTTTTGGACTTTCTGAGTGATGAATTGAACATAACAGAAAGTAGCCTGAATTTCTACGAAATCGATTAAACCATAATATGTAGGGGTATCGCCTCGATTTTCCTGTTTTGCGCTAGACTTGCGGGCATTGAATGGAGAAATATATGACGCTTACCGCTGATGTTGTAAAAAACACCTTATTACAAGTGATCGACCCGAATACCAATAAAGACCTGGTGTCGAGCAAATCCGTCAAGAACATCCAAATCACCGGAACAGAAGTCAGCCTGGACGTGGAATTGGGCTATCCGGCAAAAAGTCAGCTCGAACTCATCCGCAATCTGGTCACTGCCGCCTTGCAGAATGTGCCAGGTATCACCAAAGTCAGCGTCAATGTTCAGGCAAAAATTGTCGCACATGCGGTACAGCGCGGTGTCAAATTGATGCCTAATGTTAAAAATATCATTGCCGTCGCTTCTGGCAAAGGCGGCGTAGGTAAATCGACGACGGCGGCCAATCTGGCGCTGGCACTGGCTGCTGAAGGCGCAGCGGTTGGTATTCTGGACGCCGACATTTATGGGCCTTCACAGCCGCTATTGATGGGTATTTCTGGTCGTCCGGAGACGGTCGATGGAAAAACCATGGAGCCAATGGAAAATCACGGTCTGCAAGTATCTTCCATTGGTTTTATGATTAACCCTGACGAACCTATGGTCTGGCGCGGACCGATTGTGACGCAAGCGTTGCAGCAATTATTAACCCAAACCAATTGGCGTGATCTGGATTATCTGATTGTCGATATGCCCCCGGGTACGGGCGATGTGCAATTAACTTTATCCCAAAAAGTACCGGTCACTGGTGCTGTCATTGTCACGACGCCACAAGATATAGCGCTGCTTGATGCGCGTAAAGGCTTGAAAATGTTTGAAAAAGTCGATATTCCTATTCTCGGCATTATCGAAAATATGAGTACACATATCTGTTCAAACTGCGGCCATGCTGAAGCGATCTTTGGCGAAGGCGGCGGTGAAAAAATGTGTGCTGATTTCGGCATAGATTTTCTTGGTCGCTTACCGCTGACGATGTCAATCCGGGAACAAGCGGATGCTGGCAAGCCGACGGTGATTGCAGATCCAGAAGGACCTATTGCAGCGATCTACAAAGATATCGCCCGCAAAGTAGCAATTCGCGTCGCGGAGAAAGCGAAAGATATGAGCAGTAAATTCCCGACAATTACCATCCAAAACACCTGATCATGACGCAGCCAAGCGCATTGGGAGGCGATGAACGCCATTTCATGGAAATGGCGTTGGAAATGGCTACGCGCGCAACCATAGAAACCTCGCCCAATCCTAAGGTGGGCTGCGTGATTGTTAAGAATGGCATCGTGATTGGCCGTGGCTGGACACAAGCAGTTGGTCAGGCACACGCTGAAATACAAGCATTACGCGATGCGGCGGCGAACGGACATGATGTACGCGGCGCAACCGCTTATGTGACCTTAGAACCTTGTAGCCATTTTGGCCGTACGCCACCATGCGCAAATGCCTTAGTTCAAGCGGGCTTACGTCGGGTGGTTGCGGCAATCGAAGACGCGAATCCGCAAGTAGCCGGTCGTGGTTTTGGTATCTTGCGCGACGCCGGTATTGCCGTCGCCAACGCTGCGGATTTTGGTTGGTCAGATCTGGCATCGGCAGCGAAAGAATTAAACGTTGGATTTTTCAAACGCATGGAAAGTGGCACGCCATGGGTACGTCTGAAAGTAGCAGCTAGTCTGGATGGCAAAACAGCGCTGCCAAATGGCCAAAGCCAGTGGATAACGGGCGCGGCAGCGCGGCAAGACGGGCATGTCTGGCGCGCACGGGCAGACGCGATCCTCACTGGCATTGGAACCGTACTGGCCGATAATCCCGCATTAACAGTGCGGGGCATTACCACTCCTCGACAACCAAAAAAGATTATCCTCGATCCACAATTACGTATCAGTCCTGAAGCGCAACTATTCAATGATGCGAATGTCATCATCGGGTGCGCTCAAGAACATGCTGCGAAGCGGGCTTTGCTTGAGGCGCGAGGCGCAGAGGTCTTATGCATCAGCGATCAGCAAGGACGGGTTAATCTACCAGAGTTAATGCTGGAATTAGGACGTCGTCAATTGAATGAAGTACATGTCGAAGCCGGTGCCATTCTGAATGGTGCATTCATTACGCAGGATTGCGTCGATGAACTATTAATTTACCTGGCGCCCAAATTACTGGGAAGTGGTGCTGGCTTATTTTCCTTCCCCGAATTAACCCACGTTGATCAGGCCAAAGAATTAACAATTCATGAACTGACACGCATTGGCGATGACGTAAGGATCTTGGCGCGGTTTAAACGTCGCAATGACGCATAATCACTGGACAGAGTAACTAAGCCGGGCAACGAATCCAAGTAATGAATCCAAGTCACTAATCCGAGTCACTACGCCCAACAATGAACTTCACGATGAATGAAAAAAAGGACGCCATCGACGTCCTGATTAATGTCTAGTGTGATGTCGTAAATGCCGCTACATTGATGCCGTCTTGTTGTAACTCAGAGCGTAAAGTTCGCGCGAGTTGCAAGGCATGGGCGCCGTCACCGTGCAGGCATAGCGTGTCAATGTTCATGCTCAATTCTTGCTCGCCAATGCTAATCACTTTCTGCTGCTTTACCATGCGCATGGCTTGTTGCAATGCAAGCGGTACATCATCAATTGTCGCCCCCGGGAGTTTGCGCGACACCAAAGTACCGTCATTGTTATAGCGTCGATCGGCAAATGCTTCCTCAGCAACAGACATGCCAGCGCGGCGGGCGGCGTGGATCAGCTCACCACCAGCTAGCCCAACCACGCGTAGCTGTGAGCCTGCAGCAGCGATTGCTTTGACGACCGTTTCTGCTAAAGCAGTGTCTCGTGCTGCCTGATTGTACAAAGCGCCATGCGGCTTCACATGGACCAATTGGGCGCCCTCAGACGAACAAATATCCTGTAATGCTTTAATCTGTTGCAACACCTCGTCATACACTTGTTGAAGGGGTAAATGCATTTCAGTGCGACCAAAATTATCACGATCGACAAAGCTAGGATGCGCACCAACAGCCACGCCATAACGTTGTGCCGCCCGCACAGCTTCACGCATGCTGTGTTCGTCTCCCGTATGCCCACCACAAGCTATATTCGCTGAACTCACACACGCCAAAATAGCGGCATCGTCCGCGCCACCTTCACCCAAATCAGCATTCAAATCGATTGATAATACTGCTGAGGTTTTATTTTCCATATAAACTCCATTCAAACCGGTATAACTCTTGTTGCCACTGCTGACGCGCTGCTTTGGCGCTCTCCAGATCCGTTTCGACAAAACAAAATTGCCGCCCTGGCGGCGCTTGCGCAAATTTCCATAAATCCGCTGCAATCACGACCGCAATCCGCGGATACCCCCCTGTGGTTTGTGAATCCGCTAACAAAACAATTGGCTGGCCATTTGGCGGTACTTGCACCACGCCTGGCAAGACGCCATGCGATAGTAAATCAATGTTTTCATTGCGCTGTAAAACAGGACCTTGCAAACGGTAGCCCATGCGATTACTTTGTGTACTCACAGTCCATGCATGTTTAAAAAAGAGCTGCCTGCTATGTTCGTCAAACTTTTCGAATTCTGGACCGCGTAAAACCCTGACTTCGGGCGTCCATTGTCGTTGTGGCGTACCTAGCTTTTTCTTGAGCGGGAAGGTGTCACCCATGAGCAGGCGATCACCATTTCGCAGTGGTCGACCTTCATGGCCCCCAAATCCTGCGCTGACATCGGTAGAACGTGAGCCCATGACGACAGGAACCTCAATGCCACCATCAACGGCGAGATAAGCACGCATGCCAGATTTGGGGCCACGCAGACAAAGTGTTTGCCCTTTCTTTATCGGATATCGCCAGCCACAAAATAGTGGCTGATCGTCTAATGTTGCATCAAAATCCGCACCACAAACGGCAAACCAGCCGACGCGTAAAAACCGAATTTCAACCGGTCCAGCAACAATCTCTAAACCAGCGGCCGTACCGGCATTATTGACGAGTCGGTTTGCCAGCCACATCGCCGGCGCATCAAGTGCACCAGCTTGCGCTACACCTAGATGACGGCAACCAGTTCGTCCTTGATCCTGCACTGTGGTCTGTATGCCTGCACGTAGAATTTCAATCATTCTGAGCCCCGGCATTCTCTAAAGTTCTTACATCGACAAAGCGCACGATATCGCCGCTTTGTAACAGACTGGGTTGTGATCGCCTGACATCAAATAACTTTATATTGGTACGTCCAATAATTTGCCAGCCACCAGGGCTTTGAGCCGGATAAATTCCCGTTTGTTGGCCGCCGATGCCCACCGAGCCAGCAGGCACCGCAAGCCGTGGTTCTGCACGACGAGGTGTCGCTAAATTTGCTGGTAAGCCGCCAAGATAAGCGAAACCGGGTTGAAATCCCAAAAAATAGACCATATACTCCGCCGCACTATGCGCGGCAATCACTGCCTCTTCGTTCAATCCCGTGTGGGAGGCAACTTGTGCCAGGTCGGGGCCATATTCGCCACCATATTGCACAGGTATTAACACTTCGTGGGGGATAAATTGCTCCGCTTCCAGCAATTCCCAGCAACTTTTTAGTCTTTCGATCAGCGCCGCCCCCGCCTGCAATTCGGGATCAAAAATCAGCGTCAGATTATTCATTCCAGGCACCACATCGATGCACTGATCTTCATCGGTTAATACTTGTGCAACGGCCCAAATCCGACGTTGATAGTGCAAATTCATCGTCGCACTTGATTGCATGACAACGGCATTTTCGCCCAGTAAATAAAAGTGCATATCAGTGCGCGTAGCGATAGTTTTCATGGCTTCCAGATCATTTTCACTTCATAGGTGACGTTATTGCAGAACAGAATCGTAACAGAATTGCGTGACAGGAAAAAAACTAAAAATTCACCTTTCCGCATTTATCACAGTTTCAAGCCATTACGCTAATGATGCTTACATTCAATGTGCTTCTGCGATATATTCAGCGGTACTAAAATTTGTTTCAGAATCGGTTTCTGGAAGAGGGATTTCTCTTGCGCTTTATCCATACGTCAGACTGGCATTTAGGCCAGACTTTACATCAATTCGAACGCACTACGGAGCATCAGTCCTTTCTTGACTGGCTGACTTACACGCTGGCACATCAGAAAGCAGATGCTTTATTAATATCGGGTGATATTTTTGATACGGCTAATCCTTCGGCCGCCGCACAAAAGCAGTTTTACCGTTTTTTGCAACAAGCCAAAGCCGCGCAGCCGCATCTGCAAATCGTGATTATTGCCGGCAACCATGATTCTCCGGGGCGCCTGGAAGCACCTGCACCACTGATGGAAAGTCTCGACGTCACGGTCATCGGCTTCGTGCCGCGCGATCTGGATGGGAATATCGACCTGCAACGATTAGTGGTACCACTACGCAATGCCGAAGGTGCGATTACAGCGTACTGTCTGGCGATTCCGTTTTTGCGCCCCGGGGACGTGCCGCGTATTGAAGATGCCAACGATCCCTATATGGAAGGTATTGCGCTGCTCTATCAACAGACACTGGAATACGCTTTGCACCTGCGCCAACCGCAACAAGCAATTATCGCGCTCGGACATTGCCACATGACAGCCGGTGAAATTTCAGAAGAATCAGAACGCCGCATTGTCATCGGCGGCACTGAAGCCTTATCGGCAAATATCTTTGACAGCCATGTTGCGTATGCCGCTTTAGGGCATCTGCATCTGGCACAAAAAGTCGGTAAACAAGACCATTTGCGTTATTGCGGCAGTCCGATTCCCTTATCATTTGCCGAAGTTGATTATCAACATCAGGTGTTGCAAGTTGATCTGGATGGCGAGCGCGTCGGTGACATTACACCCTTATATGTGCCACGCGCCGTGGAACTGTTGCGGGTGCCACGTCAACCTCAGGTATTAGCCAAGGTATTGGTGGCTTTAACCGCACTCGATATCCCACGTGATACACCGACAGAACGTATGCCGTTTCTAGAAGTGCGTGTCTTACTTGACTCCCCGGAACCTGGTTTGCGCGCTACCATAGAACAGGCGCTGGAAGGAAAGCCTGTCCGATTAGCGAAAATCGAAATTACCTTCGTCAAAAGAAATGCGCAAGTCAGCGATAACAACACCATGGCTGAACTGGAAAAATTGCAACCTGATCAGATTTTTGAGCGCTTGTATCAAAGCAAATATGGCACTGAAGAGGGCACCCCGACACCACCAGAATTAAGCAAAGCATTTGCCGAACTGATGCTGGGAACAAGCGGAGAGCAGGCATGAAAATTCTCGCCCTCCGTGGAAAAAATCTGGCATCACTGGCAGGCGAATTCGCCGTCGACTTTGAACAAGAACCGCTGCGTTCGGCTGGCCTGTTTGCGATTAGCGGTCCAACCGGCGCAGGCAAAAGCACCTTGCTCGATGCCCTTTGCATGGCCTTATATGAAAACACACCACGCTTGGTCAGGGCTGGCGGCAACAAAACGCTGCCAGATGGCAAAGAACTGATCTCGCAGCAAGATACCGGCAATCTCTTACGTCGTGGCACTGGCGATGGTTACGCCGAAGTGGATTTTGTCGGTAACGATGGTGTGCAGTATCGCGCCCGCTGGAGCGTCCGACGTTCGCGCAATAAAGCCAACGGTAGCTTGCAACCAACCACCATGACCCTGCATCAGCTACCGGAACTACTACCAATTGGCGGCAAAAAAACTGAAGTCAAAGAAGAAATCGTCAAACGTATAGGGCTCAAGTTTGAACAATTTACGCGTGCAGTGTTATTAGCGCAAAATGAGTTCTCCAGTTTTTTAAAAGCGGATGACAATGAGCGTGGTGAATTACTGCAAACCTTAACCGGTAGCGTCATTTATGAAGAACTGTCGAAACGCGCATTTCAACGCGCCAAGGATGAGCGCGATGCATTAGACCGTTTTCATTTGCGTCTGGCTGATAACAAGCCACTCAATGACGAAGATCGCGAACAACTGCAAAAAGATATTCAGCTCGCATCACAAAAATTGAAACAGCTTGATGCGTATGTGGCAGCAATCGATTTACATTTGCGCTGGCATCAAGATGCCGCCAAATTGGCGCAGCAAGAACAATCAGCATCGGAGGCCGCACAACAGGCTGAACAAGCACAAACAGCCTGCGCTCCGCGTTACGCCTTGTTGCAACAATTGGATGCCGTGCAAAGCGCGCGCCCTATCGTCGCGGATCTCCAGCGTTTAAGTAACAACATTATCCAAGATACAGCGAGTATCCAAAGTACACTCATCAAGCTGGAAGAAATCAAACAACAAGAAGCGTTAGCACAAGTTGCTTTGCAAACCGCCACAGCCCAATTACAAGCAAGTGAACAAGTCCATGCAAACGCTGCAGGTGATCTGGACCAGGCAAAACTGCTTGACGCTCACATTGCGAACTTGCAGCCAGTACGTCAGACGTTGCAACAACAAGTGGCGCACGCAACGCAACAAGCTGAGCAAGCAATTTCCAGCTTTAGCAATAAACAAGTCCTGGTAAAACAATGCGAGAAACGCCTGCAAAACGCGCAGACCTGGTTGCAACAACATGCATCACTAAGCGTCTTAGCAGAACAATGGCCAATTTGGGAACGCTTATTTAAACAAGCGGCACAAACCCAGCATGAACTTCAAATGCAGCAGCAGCGCGTTGCGCACTTTGATGAGTTCCAGCAAACACAGCAAGCGACGTTGGAACTACAGCAACGCACCTTCATTGACGCCCAAGAGCAACTTGATGCCGCGGAATTGCAACGGCAAACGTCAGCAAAGGTATATGCGAGTTTTGATCTTGCTGCGCTTCAACACGCAAAGCATAGCGCCGAACAACAACGCGATCAGATTCATTCTGCCATGCAGCTGGTGCATCAACGACACGAACACCAACAACGCGTAGATAAGTTGCAAGCACAGATAGCACAGTCAGACGGGGTAATCAAACAAGCGCACCGTGAAGCAGAGCAAGCGCAAACCCTACTTCCGGCAGCAAGCGCCGCGCAACAACAAGCGGAGCAAGCACTCAAAGCTGCCGAACTGGCCTGCGCAGCAAACGTTGAAGCCTTGCGACATCAATTGCAAGACGACGCGCCCTGTCCGGTATGTGGCGCAACTGAACATCCGTATGCGGTGGAACAACCACAATTACATACGCTGTTAAAAACACTGCAAGAACAGCTGCAAGCATGCCGGCAACAAGAGCAATATCATCGCGACCATTTGCATCAACATCAGACGATCGCCAACCAACAAAGCCAATTACGCCAGCGTTTGCAGCAAGAAGCCGATAGCTTACTTTATCAATGTCAGACGCACGAGCAAGCATGGCAACAACACCCTTTGTTCCAGCTAACACAGAAAATCACATTAACGACAAGTGAGCCGATATTGGCGTGGTTGGAGCAATCGTTGAATGAAGTTGATCAGCAACTGCAAACATTAAAAAATAGCGAGACGCAGCACCAGCAAGCAATGCGTGCCAAAGATGCAGCGCAAGCTGCATGGGACAAATGTCAGATTTTTTTCACACAAACTAAAGAAGCACTGCAAGCGACGCAGCTCGCCTTACAACATACACAAACGCAACGCGACCACGCTGCGACGCAGGTACTGAATGCACGACAAGCCTTAAGTCATACGCTTGATGAATTGGATGCCGCTTTTATCGTCCGCAACGCACATAGCGATGTCGAGGACAATGAAAACAATCTGCGCGATACCTGGCGTGATCTATGGCAGGCGGCACCTCTGGCATTTCAGCAAAATTGCGAAAAACAAGCGCAACAATGGCATAGCCAACAGCATCATCTGCAACAGGCGAGTGAAGAACTGACAGCACTGCAATTAGCACTTAATACGCTCGCCAGCACCCAGCAACACGCGCAACAAGAGCAGCAACGCCTGAGCCATGAATTGCAAATGTGCGTACAGCAAGTACAAACGCTTCAGCAACAACGTTTGCACTTATTTGAAGGTGAAGCTGTCGCCAAAGTGATAGAAAAATTCAACGCAGCAATACAGACTGCTAAATCGCAAGTAACAACAAACAACGAACATCTGAGCGCACAACAACAAGCACTGATTCGGTCAAATGAAGCTCTGGCGCAAGCACAGCAACGACTGGCACAACATCAGCAAGACCAGATTCAGGCGCAACAACGATTAACTCATTGGCTGCAACAACATCAAAATAATTCAGACAGTGTCCTGGATGAAACCGGATTAAGCGCCTTGCTGCAACATAGCAATGAATGGATTACTACTGAACGTCAGGCATTGCAAGTCATCGCCAATGCCAGCCAACATGCGCGCGCCGTATGGCAAGAACGCCATCAACAAAGCACGACACACCGTGAGCAATTACCAGCTACATTGCCCGCGGACATAGGCGCTGATATCGAAGCGCAGGAAATTGCTAGCGACAAAGAAAACAATACGGCAGATGCCTCTGAACGTTCGGAAACGCAGAGCAATATGCTCAGTGTCTCTGCTCTGCAAGAACGCCGGGAGGTGTTAAGTCAGCGTCAGCAGCAAGCACAGGCAAGTCTGATTCAGCTACAAGCAAATATCAGGCAAGACGATCAACGCCGTATGCACGCTGCTGACCTGCTTGAAGATTTGCAAACACAAGAAAATCGTTACCGTATCTGGGCGCAATTAAATGATTTGATCGGCGCTGCCGATG
Organism: Undibacterium sp. SXout20W; assembly: GCF_049340285.1. Lineage (NCBI taxonomy): Bacteria > Pseudomonadati > Pseudomonadota > Betaproteobacteria > Burkholderiales > Oxalobacteraceae > Undibacterium > Undibacterium sp. SXout20W. The sequence goes on from NZ_JBMPPH010000006.1 coordinate 141,943, forward strand.
GCAAAAAATTCCGGAACTATGCGCAGCAATATACGCTCGACGTCTTGCTCGCTTATGCCAATCAACACCTGCATCAACTCGCCCGCCGCTACCGTCTGCAACGCATACAAGATAGCCTGGGGCTGATGGTCATCGATCAGGACATGGGCGATGAAAACCGCTCGGTCCATTCCTTGTCCGGCGGTGAATCTTTCCTGGTTTCATTGGCACTCGCACTTGGACTCGCATCATTGTCAAGCAACCGCGTCAAAGTGGAATCCCTGTTCATCGACGAAGGCTTCGGCAGCCTCGACGCCGATACCCTCAGAGTCGCCATGGACGCCCTCGACAGCCTGCAAGCCCAAGGCCGCAAAGTTGGCGTGATCTCGCATGTACAAGAAATGACGGAACGCATTGCGACCAAGATTATGGTACAGAGAACGGCGGGAGGAAGAAGCGTGGTCAGCGTGGGGTAGACAAAAAAATTTAATAAATCACAAACATAAAAGTAAATAGCGTAGAGCAAGATTCCTATTTAAAACTTACATCGGAAAGTATTTATTTCGGGAAGAAAGTCTTGAAATCGCGAGTTCAACTATGAAGTGCAACTGAAGATAAATGGTTAAAGGTGGGAAGATGCAGTAGCATCCGGCCTTCCAGACCTCCAAGTCAAAGTTGCCCGAAATGACATACACACATCTTACCCAA